>NZ_CP146614.1:6600000-6881065 GCF_037094685.1 Massilia sp. METH4
CGTTACCCGATCAGTTTGCGCAACTCGCCGCGCGCGATCCCCGAGAGGGTGCGCAGCAGCAGGCCGGCGATGACGGCGGTGGCGATAGCGAGCACGAGGATGGCGATGACGTTCGCATACACGTCCTGCACATGGCTTGCATAGCGCAGCGCCGCCGTCGCCGAGGCGGCAAGCGGAAAGCTGACGGCCCACCACGACACCCGGAACGGCGAACAGCGCGGCAGATTGCGCAGGCGGCCCATCAACACCGCAAGCATGAACAGCATCAGCATGTAGAGCGCGGCCGCGAAGTCGTCCACCCTGCCCATCGTACTCACATAGGAAGAAAAACCGACGGAGAACGGTGCCAGCATGATCATCAGCGAAGGTCGCAGCGGTTCAGGCATCGGTTCCTGGAACATCAGGCGCGAGAAGATCAGGGTCAGGAGCGGAAATGCGAAGAACAGCCCGACGGCCAGGGCGAACAGCGCCACGCTATGCAAGGCTTGCCACTGCAGCGCGGGCAAGGCGAGCGGTACATCGAGCATGCCGACGACAGGGACGATCCAGGCCGGGGTGGCGTGAGAGGACTGCTGCTGGCCACGCAACCAGCGGCTGACGATGAACCAGGCGAACATGCTCATGCCGAGCGCGCCCGCTGCCCAGAACGCCCGCGCGAGTGGCAGGCTGGTGTCGGCCAGCAGCATCGGCAACAGCAGGATGCTGATCAGCGGCGTGCCGAACATATTGCCGGCGACCGGATGGCTGAATTCGGCCCGCACGGCGGCGAAGGCGGTCAGCACCTTGGCGGCGTAGGCGGCGCTTACAGCAATGAAGGCGAACACGGCGACCCAGCCCAGGCTCGTGCCGATCCAGGCCGGCACGCCAAAGTGCGCGTGGGCTGCCCGCCAGGCGAGCGCTAGCCCGGCCAGCCCCATGACGGAGCCGAACAGTGCGACCGGCAGCGCCGCAACGCTGCTGCCCGCGGCTTTCGCCGGCAGCGCGGGCTTCGTATCGGCAAGCGTGTTCATGGAGGAGTCCTTTCCGTGTCAGCCCTGGACGGCCGTTTCGATCAGCTTCTGCGCCTTGATCAATGGCGCGGCCAGGTCCTCCTGCAAGCCGGCCGCGCGGATCATCGGCAGCGTTGGGTGGAACGCGACGATCACCCGGCCGGCATCGTCTTCACGCACCAGTACGCGCAACGGAAGATCGAGTGCCAGGCCCGGTGAAGCCAGCATGACGGGCGTGCCGCCACGCGGATTGCCGTAAATGAGCACGGTCGCAGGCGGCATGGTCAGCCCCGCAGCGGCGGCCGCCGCGTGATGGTCGATGCGCGCGAAGACCGTCAACCCGGCACGCTCGAAAGAGGCGAGCAACCGCCCCACCGTGTCCTCGAACGTGCGCTCGCCTGTGATCTCTACCGTCTCGATGCCCCTCGCCGTCATTCTTGACTCCCGCTCGTAAAGAATACCTGATGAAGCGTAGCGCATGCAGAAAGCGAGGGCCACCACCAAAAGGGATGCGCCCTCCTTCCGCCCAGCAGCCCTTATGGCAGGCCCATGATGTCCCGAATTGCGTTAACGGCGTCCCAAGCGAGCGTTCCCCACGGCCCACAATGGCACTCATCCAATCCACTGAACCGAAAGGAATTCATCATGAAAACCAGCGGCAATACGATCTTCATTACCGGCGGCACCTCGGGCATCGGCCGCGGCATCGCCGAAGCCTTCCACCGCCAGGGCAACCAGGTCATCATCAGTGGCCGCCGCAAGGCCCTGCTCGATGATGTGACGAAGGCCAATCCCGGCATGCGGGCCGTCGAACTCGATATCCAGGACCCGCAACAGATCAAGGCCGTGGCCGCGCAGCTGGTGCGCGATTTGCCCACGCTGAACGTGTTGTTCAACAATGCCGGCATCATGCCCTTCGACGACGCGGCGGGCGAGATCGACGATGAGACCGCCGTCGCTACCGTGGCCACGAACCTGCTCGGCCCCGTGCGCATGACGTCCGCGCTGTTGCCGCATCTCAAAGCGCAAAAGGACGCAGTGGTGATCCACAACTCCTCGGTGCTGGCCTTCGTGCCGCTGGCCAGCACGGCCGTGTACTCGGCGACCAAGGCGGCCATCCACTCGTATGCGCTGTCGCAGCGCTTCATGCTGGAGGGGAGCGGCGTGCGCGTGGTCGAGATCTCGCCGCCGTGGGTCGATACGGACCTGGTCTACAAGAGCGGCGACGCGCGCGCCATGCCGCTGCCGGATTTCGTTGCCGCCACCATGGCCGGCCTGGCCGAGGGCAAGGATGAAGTGTATGTGGAAGGCATCCAGGCGCTGCGCGACAACCCCGGCTCGGGCGAACACGCCTTCGTGAACGCCTTCAACCAGTCGCTGAAGGAAAACCCGATCCCCGTCGGGCACTGAGCCATGCGCGCCATTCCCCAACGCGCGGTAGTGGCGCTGCGCTCGCCGGATAGGGGAACACTCAACGATTTGAGCACGCCGCCGCCCGCTGCGATGCTAAGCTCGGAGCGCAGGGCGTCGCAGACGCCGTCATGCGCTCCAATAAGGAAGCCCGAATGATCCGCAGAGAGTTCCTCGGTGCCATTGCGGCCCTCGCCACGGCGCCGGCCTTCGCCACCCCGGCGGACGGCACCCGGCGCCCCAACATCGTCTTCATCCTGGCCGACGACATGGGCTATGGCGACACGGCCGTGTACGGGCAGCGGCGCATCGCCACGCCGAACATCGACCGGCTGGCCAGGGAAGGCATGCGTTTCACCCAGGCCTACGCGGGCGCGCCCGTGTGCGGTCCCTCGCGCTGTGCACTGATGACGGGCCAGCACACCGGCCATTGCCGCATCCGCGACAACACGGCGCTGGCCGGCGGCAAGCTGGGCACCAAGGGCAACAGCAAGCAGCTGTGGCGGCGCCCCAACCTGCTGCCGGTCGACCGCACCGTGGCCCAGTACCTGCACGCGGCCGGCTACCGCACGGGGCTGATGGGCAAGTGGCACCTCGACGGCTTCGAGGCGAAGGCCACGCCCATCCAGTTCGGCTTCGAGGAATTCAGGGGCTGGCTCACACCGCTCGAGAGCACCCACGGCTATTGGCCCAGGCAACGCGTGCACAACGGGCAGCTCGTCGACATTCCCGAGAACGCGGGGGGCAGGCACGGGCGCTACGACACGGACATGATCACGCTCGATTCCATCGACTTCATTGAGCGGCACAAGGCCGAGCCATTCTTCCTGTACGCGGCCTACAACAGCCCCCACTCGCCCTACACGGCACCCGACTTCGGGCCGTACGCGGACTGCGAAGGCTGGTCGCACGATGAGAAGACCTATGCGGCCATGATCCATTACCTCGATCGCGGCATCGGCCAGTTGCTGGACAAGCTGAAAAGCGCGGGGCTGGACGGCGACACGGTCGTCTTCTTCGCTTCTGACAACGGCCCGCGCTCGGAACCCTCGCCGGCGCAGACGCGCATGGCCGACTTCTTCGACTCGAACGGCGGGCTGACGGGCTACAAACGCGATATGTACGAAGGCGGCATTCGCACGCCCTGGATCGTGCGCTGGCCGGGCAAGGTGCGCGCCGGTGCCGTCAGCGAGGTACCCGTGTACTTTCCTGACTTCCTGCCCACGGCGCTCGACCTCGCCGGTGCGCCGGCCGAGAAGTCGGACGGCGTGAGCCTGCGGCCGTTCCTCGCCGATCCGGCGCACCAGGCGGCCGACCGCTTCCTGTACTGGGAATACTATGAGCCCGAATTCCGCCAGACGGCCCGCTGGGGCAAGTGGAAGGCGGTGCGGATGAAGCGCGACGGGCCGCTGGAATTGTACGACCTGTCGCGCGATCCGAAGGAAAGCCGGAACCTGGCCGCCGAGCACCCGGACATCGTGGCGCGCATGGCCGATGGCATGGCCCGCGAGCACGTCGCTTCGGCCGAATACCCGGACCCGAAGCCCAAGGGTTAAGCAACCGGGCGTACGCAGCGAAAGCCGATGTTCGAGGCGGCGCTGTCGGGCGTGTTCATGGTGCGCGCGGCGGGCCGGTAGCGGTTGCAGTACGAGGCATGGCACAGGAAGGAGCCGCCCTTCATCACGCGCGCGGTGCCGGCCGTGGGGCCTTGCGGGTCATGGCTCGCTTCGGCGGTAAAAGCCGTGCTCCAGAAATCGGCGCACCATTCCCATGTGTTGCCGGTGACCGAATACAGGCCATGACCATTGGGCGGAAAGGCGTCTACCGGGCAGGTGGCCGCGAAGCCGTCTTCCGCCGTGTTCACGCAGGGGAAGTCGCCCTGCCACACATTGCACAGGTGGCGCCCGCCGGGCGTGAGTTCGTCACCCCAGGGGTACAGCTTCTGTTCCAGGCCGCCCCGCGCCGCGTATTCCCACTGCGCCTCGGTCGGCAGCGTGCTCCCGCTCCATGCCGCGTAAGCCATGGCGTCGTGCCACGACACGTGCACCACCGGGTGCGTCATCCGGCCGGCGATGCCTGAACCTGGCCCTTCTGGCGCGTGCCACGATGCGCCACGCACCAGGCACCACCAGGGCGCCGCAGTCAGCGTGTCCTCGACCACGTCGTCATAGCGCGCTTCGTCCACCTGCGCGTGAAAGACGAACGAGGTGCCGTATCGCTCCGCTTCGGTCACGTAGCCGGTGGCGCGCACGAATGCCTCGAAATCGGCATTCGTGACGGGATATGCATCGATGGCGAATGGCGCGAGCGTAACGGGGCGCACCGGTCCTTCACCGTCGCTGTGATTGGCGCGGGCGTAGTCGGTGCCCATCAGGAAGGTGGCGGCGGGCAGCACGATCGCGGCGCGCGACGCCGGTGCGGGATGATCCGCTTTCAAAAGCGCGGATGGCGGGCGCGGTGCCGGCTGACCAGCGCGCGACGCGGCGCAACAGGGTTTCACTTGAGCCGATTGCGGCGCGGTCGGTGTATTCATGGAGGTTGATCTTGCATGTGAAGCGCGTTCGTGCGGATCAGTCAGGTACCAGAGGGGCGATTGCCAGCGCCGGCGAAATTGACTAACAATGGAAGACATTAGTTCCATATGGATCGTACCATCGGCATCTTCGTCTTTCCCGGTTTTTCCACGATCGACCTGGCCGTGATGACCGCCTTCGAACTGGCCAACCGCCAGTCGAGCGGACCCCGGCTTCGAATTCGAGGAACTCGACAACTGGCGCGAGAACGGCGCGACGTGGCATCGGCTGCGCGTGCGCTACCCGGCCACGCCGGCCACGCACAGCACGGTGTAGACCTTCTACGTGGCGCCGGACGGCAAGCTGCGCCGCCACGACTACGACGTGGACAGCAACGGCGGCACCCCGGCCGTGCACTACTTCCACGACTACGCCACCGTGCAGGGTATCGCGCTGCCCTCGCGTCACCTGATCTATGTGCGCGACGCGAACCTTGGCCACCAGAAGGAGCCGCTGGTGGTGTCGATCGCCGTCAGCGAAGCGCGGTTTTCCTGAGCGCCGGCCGCGCGTCGTTCTTTTGCTGCGCCGGTTGCACGTCGTTCTTTCAATGCGCCGGCTGCACGCTATCGGGGCGGCGCGCCGTCAGCCCGCGCTGGCGGCCGGCGCATTGACCGCCAGTTGCGCGGCAAACGCCCGCTTGTAGGCCGGCCGCGCCTCGCCGCGCGCCACATAGGCGGCCAGGTTCGGAAATTCATCGAGGAGGCCGGACGAACGGGACCTGAGCAGCACGGACACCATCATCAGGTCGCCCGCGCTGAACGGGCCCTCGAGCCATTCCGCATCGCCGAGGCGGGCCGACAGCAGGTGCAGGCGGTCGCGCACGCGCTCTTGGACCAGGGGCAGCCGCTCCTCGTACCAGGGCTTGTCGCGTTCGGCCAGCATGACCGTGGACAGTTCCAGGATCGGCGGCTCCACCGTGTTCAGCGCGGCGAACATCCACGCGATCGCCCTCGCCTTCGCGTTGGCATGGTGCGGCAGCAGGCCGGCGTGGCGCTCGGCGATGTGCAGGACGATCGCCCCGGTCTCGAACAGGGCGAGGTTGCCTTCCTCATAGGTGGGGATCTGGCCGAAGGGATGCAGCGCCAGGTGGGCAGGCTGCTTCATTGCCGGGAACGTCACCAGGCGTACCTTGTAGGCCTGGCCGGTTTCCTCCAGCGCCCAGCGCACGCGCGTATCGCGGGCCAGGCCCTTGCCACCGTCGGGCGAATGTTCAAAGGCGGTGATGGTGATGGTCATCGTGCTCCTCCTCGTTGACAGGACCGACGGCCAAAGTATAACGGGGACGATTGCCCCGGCCCGGGGCGGAGCCGAAGCGTGCGGCGGTAGAAAACAGAAAGGGCAGCCACTCGGGCTGCCCTTCTGCTTGAATCTGGAGCGGGAGAAGAGTCTCGAACTCTCGACCTCAACCTTGGCAAGGTTGCGCTCTACCAACTGAGCTACTCCCGCTTGGGAGTGGATTACCACGATGACTTACTGCCAAAACTTGGAGGCGAGGACGGGAGTCGAACCCGTCTAGACGGCTTTGCAGGCCGCTGCATAACCGCTTTGCTACCTCGCCAGAGGAAACATTTACTACAAAGACCTCAGCGGGTTATGCACTGAAATCCAGGAATCTGGAGCGGGAGAAGAGTCTCGAACTCTCGACCTCAACCTTGGCAAGGTTGCGCTCTACCAACTGAGCTACTCCCGCATGGAGTTACATCTTTGTTTCAAACTTAGGTTCACACTTCGTTGCTGCCCCGGTCTTTCGACTGGAGCGGGAGAAGAGTCTCGAACTCTCGACCTCAACCTTGGCAAGGTTGCGCTCTACCAACTGAGCTACTCCCGCATTTCAGGAACCGCAAGCACGACAGCACTGCACGAATCCAAGCACTACATTATCGCAGAAACATCTTCGGATGCCCAGCGAATTGTTGACACATCCACAGCGTTTTCTGGAGCGGGAGAAGAGTCTCGAACTCTCGACCTCAACCTTGGCAAGGTTGCGCTCTACCAACTGAGCTACTCCCGCTTTGCTTTACTGCTGCGTCGTCATCAACAACAGGCCAGCATTATAGAGCATGGAATTTCGCTGTCAAGGGAGAAACCAAAATACTGTTTAGTTCAAATTGCCCGAACGTTCCTTGATCAGCGGCCAGGCCTTCTTCAGGTAGTAGAACATCGACCAGACGGTGAGCACGCTGGCCAGCCACAGCAGCTTCTCGCCCCAGAAGCGGGAATCGAGCGCGCCGAACAGCACGTCGTAGTACAGCAGCGCGGGAATGGCCGTCATCTGGGCTACCGTCTTGATCTTGCCGATCGAGTTCACGGCCACCGATTTCGAGGCGCCGATCTGCGCCATCCATTCGCGCAGCGCGGAGATCGTGATCTCGCGGCCAATGATGATGAAAGCGAGGATGGCGTTGCAGCGGTCCAGCTGCACCAGCACCAGCAAGGCGCCTGCGACCATCAGCTTGTCCGCCACCGGATCGAGGAAGGCGCCGAAGGCGGAGGTCTGGTTCCAGCGGCGGGCCAGGAAGCCGTCGAACCAGTCCGTGACGGCGGCAACGATGAATACGAGGGTGGCAGCGAGATTGCGGTCCTGCAGGGGCAACCAGGTGGGAGGAAGGTAGAACACGCCCACGACCAGGGGGATCAGCGCAACGCGCAACCAGGTCAGCAGGATCGGGACATTGAATGGCATAGAAGCGGAAAGGACGGCGGCTGTAGGAATTGTAATAACGCGCCGCTAGTCTACCCTGCCGACCGGGGTAATGCCAGCAAGCACGGTTCAGTAGGACGGCTATGCCGGCAAGCCGGTCTACAAGGCCGGCTTTACCCCAGGCGCGAACCCTGGGTCAGACCCGACGGGGCGAAGCCGGGGGTGGAGCAGGGGTTTCGCGGAGCATGCTCCGCGCCTGCGGAACGATGTAGCCCTGCAGGGCTACATCTTCGAGGAGCACAGCTCCTCGCCGGCGGAGTGGAGTGGCCTTGCAAGGCCACTCTCCTTCCTGTCCCCGGCATTTGCGCCTGGGGCCCTGATCGATGCGCCTGCGGGACTAGTGAAGACGCCTGTAGATTTCTTCGGCGAGCTTGGCGGAGATGCCCTCGACGGACATGAGATCCTCCACGCTCGCATTGGTCACGCCGCGCAAGCCGCCGAAGCGTGCCAGCAGGCGCTGGCGCCGCTTGGCGCCGATGCCCTCGATTTCCTCCAGCGTGGAAGTCTGGCGCGCCTTGGCACGCTTGGCGCGCATGCCCGTGATGGCGAAGCGGTGCGCCTCGTCGCGGATCATCGCCACCAGCATCAGCGCCGCCGATTCCTTGCCCAGTTCCTGCGGCGCGCGGCCGTCGACGAACACCAGCGTCTCCAGGCCCACGCGCCGGCCCTCGCCTTTCGCGACGCCCACGATCAGGCTGATGTCCAGGCCCAGCTCCACGAACACCTGGCGCGCCATTTCCACCTGCCCCTTGCCGCCGTCGATCAGCACCACGTCGGGCATCACGCCATCGCCATTGGCCACCTTCTCGTAGCGGCGCATCAGCACCTGGCGCATGGCCGCGTAATCGTCGCCCGGCGTGATGTCGTTGATGTTGTAGCGGCGGTATTCGCCGTTCTGCATCTGGTGGTGGTGGAACACCACGCACGATGCCTGCGTCGCTTCGCCCATCGTGTGGCTGATATCGAAGCACTCGATGCGCAGCGTTTCCAGGTCCTCGTTCTCGAGCCCCAGCACGTCCGCCAGCGCACGGGTGCGCGATTGCTGCGAGCCCTGCTCCGACAGCAGCCGCGCCAGCGCGATCTCGGCACCCTTCTGCGCCAGCTCGAGCCACTGGCGGCGCTGACCCTGCGGCTGGAACAGCAGGTTGATGCGGTGGCCGCACTGCTCCTGCAAGGCCAGGATCAGTTCCGGCTGGTCGAACTCGATGTTCAGGATCAGCACGCCGGGGATCGTCTTTTCCGTGTAGTGCTGCACGAGGAAGGCCGACAGCACTTCGACCTCGATCGGCAGTTCGGCCACGGCTTCCGCATCCATCACGTGCGTGGGGAAGTAGGCGCGGTCGCCCAGGTGGCGCCCGCCGCGCACCATCGCAAGGTTGACGCAGGCGCGCCCGCCCTGCACCACCACGGCGATGATGTCCACGTCGGAGTCCGACGTTTCCATGCTCTGCTGGTGCAGCACCTTCGACAGCGACTGGATCTGGTTGCGCACCGCGGCGGCCTGCTCGAACTTCAGGTCGGCCGCATAGCCGTGCATCTTCTGCTCCAGCTCCTCCATCACCTCGGTGGTGCGCCCGCGCAGGAAGCGCGCGGCATTGTTCACGTCGACCCGGTAATCCGCGGGGCTGATCGCGCCCACGCAAGGCGCGCTGCAGCGGCCGATCTGGTTCAGCAGGCACGGGCGCGTGCGGTTCTGGTAGACGCTGTCCTCGCAGGTGCGCAGCATGAACACCCTCTGCAGGATCTGCATCGATTCCTTCACCGCCCACGCGGAAGGGAACGGGCCGAAGTACTGGTTCTTCTTGTCCACGGCGCCGCGGTAGTACACCATGCGCGGCACCTCGTCGCCCGTCAGCTTCAGGTACGGGTACGATTTATCGTCGCGGAACAGGATGTTAAAGCGCGGCTGCAGCGTCTTGATCAGGTTGTTCTCGAGGATCAGCGCTTCGGCCTCGCTGCGCGTGACCGTCGTCTCCAGCCTGGCAATGCGCTCGACCATCATGGCGATGCGCGGGCTGGACAGGTTCTTCTGGAAGTAGTTCGAGACGCGCTTCTTCAGGTCGCGCGCCTTGCCCACGTACAGCACGCGGTCCTCGGCGTCGAAGTAGCGGTACACGCCGGGCAGGTTCGGCAGCTTGGCGACGGTGGCCAGCACCTGCTCGCGCGCCGACAGGGTCGGCAAGACTTCAGTGATCTCACTCATCAAGCTTCTCCACGATCACGAACGCGACCGCGTATTCCTCTTCATCGCTGACGGACACCTGGGCCGCCAGCCGGTTGTGCTCCATGTATTGTTTCAGATCGCCGCCGCACACGATGCACGGCTTGCCCAGCGCATCGTTCAGCAACTGCGCGGCCGGCCACGTCATGGGCGGGCGCAGGCCGAGGCCGAGGGCCTTCGAGAAGGCTTCCTTGGCCGCGAAGCGCGTGGCCAGGTAGCGCACGCCGCGCACGGGATTGCGCGCGCTGCGTTCGCGGAACACTTCCATCTCATCCGGACCGAGCACGCGCCAGGCAAAGCGCTCGCCCTGGCGCGCCAGCGCCTCGGCGATGCGCGGTACCCGGCAGATGTCGGTGCCGATCCCGTGGATCATCGTGCTCCCAGGCGGGTGGAGACCATGATGGCCTTCATCTCGCGCACGGCGTTTTCCCAGCCGACGAACACCGAGTGGGCCACGATCGCGTGGCCGATGTTCAGTTCCTCGATCTGCGGAATGGCGGCGATCGCCTGCACGTTCGTGTAATGCAGGCCGTGGCCCGCATTGACCTTCAGGCCGCGCTGCACGCCCCAGCGCACGCCTTCCTTGATCCGCTCGAGTTCCTTTTGCTGCTCTTCGCCTTCCGCATCGGCATAGGCACCCGTGTGCAGTTCGATGACGGGCGCGCCCACGTCGGCCGCGGCCTGGATCTGTGCCTCGTCGGCATCGATGAACAGGCTCACGCGGATATTCTCGCCCTGCAGCTGCTTCACCGCCGCGGCGACTTCCTTGTGGAAGCGCACCACGTCCAGCCCGCCCTCGGTGGTGATCTCGGTGCGCTTCTCCGGCACCAGGCACACGTCCGCCGGCCTGATGCGGCAGGCGAAGTCGATCATCTCCTGCGTCACCGCCGCTTCCAGGTTCATGCGCGTGACCAGTTGCGGCGCCATGCGGATCACGTCCTCGTCCTTGATGTGGCGGCGGTCTTCGCGCAGGTGCAGCGTGATGCAGTCGGCGCCGGCCTGCTCTGCCAGCAGCGCGGCGCGGATCGGGTCGGGGTACTTGGTGCCGCGCGCGTTGCGCAGCGTGGCCACGTGGTCGATGTTGACGCCCAGGTCGATCATCGTGCCGGAGGGGTGCAGGAAGCTCATGGTCTCTTTGTTCTTAAAGTTGCATCAGGTCGATCAAAATCTGGCGCGTGTTCAGCGGCGCCCCGTTCAGGTGCCAGGCCAGCAGGAAACGCATCAGCTGCTTGCTCTGCGCCTGCGTGGCCGGGTCCGAGTAATCCTCGCGCTCCATGTCGAGCAGCGTCTTGCCGGCCACGCGCGGCGCGGTGTCGTCGTCGCGCGCCGGCCGCGGCCCCCGCTCGGGATCGACCACGTAGGCGATGCCCGCCTTCACCTTCGCGCGCGTATCGGCACAGCGCGCCAGGTCGGCGGCCACCCCGGTCTCCTTAAGTAGGGCCGTTTCGAATTTCCGCAAGACGATGGGCGGCGGTTCATTGTGCGCCAGCTGGTTCAGGGTGGCCACGTAATGGTCGAACAGCTTGGGGTGCGCATCGTCGCGCGCCAGCAGCTTGACCAATAATTCGTTCAGGTAGAAGCCGCACAGCAGCGCCGTTTTTTCCAGCGGCAGCAAGCCGCCCACCCAGTCGGCATCGGTGAGCGTGCGCAATTCGTTCTTGCCGGCCCAGCCGGCGGAGAGCGGCTGGAAGGTCTGCAGCACCCCGCGCAATTGCGAGTGCGGGCGCTTGGCGCCCTTGGCGATCAGCGCCACGCGGCCGAAGTCGCGCGTGAGCAGCTCCACGATCAGGCTGGTTTCCTTGTACGGATAGCTGTGCAGGACGAAGGCGGGTTGCGCCGTGACGCGCGTGCCCACGGTGCGCGGGGCGCTGCGCTTGCGAGCCGGTTGCGGCGGCTGTACCGGAGGGGCCGTGAGCATGTAGGGAACCGCGCGGTCGCGCACTTCCAGCGCAGTCACGAGTTCCTCGGTAGCGGTATCCTGGCCGCCTGCGGCCGAAGCCGCGTCCGCAGCGGGCGCAGCGTCGGCCGAGGCGTGGCGCTTAGCCATGGTTCATTCGTAACCGTAAGCGCGCAGGCCGGCTTCGTTGTCGGCCCAGCCGGATTTCACCTTGACCCAGATCTCCAGGTACACCGGGCCGCCGAACAGCTTTTCCATGTCCAGGCGGGCCTGGGTGGAGACTTCCTTCAGCCGCACGCCCTTGTTACCGATGATCATCGATTTGTGGCCGTCCCGCTCGACGAGGATGGCGGCGAAGATGCGCCGCAGATTGCCCTCCTGCTCGAACTTTTCGATCAGCACCGTGCTGGTGTACGGCAGCTCGTCGCCCACGAAGCGGAACAGCTTTTCGCGCACGATTTCGGAGGCGAGGAATTTTTCGCTGCGGTCGGTGATGTCGTCTTCGCCGAAAATCGGCGGATTTTCCGGCAGCAGGCGCTTGATCTCGTTTTGCAGGCCGTCCAGCTGGAAGCGCAGCTTGGCCGAGACGGGCACCACGGCGGCGAAGTCGTATTTCGAGGCCACCTGCTGCGCGAACGGCAGCAGCACGGCCTTGTCCTTGGCGCGGTCGGACTTGTTGATCACCAGGACCACCGGCACGTTCTTCGGCAGCAGGTCGATGACTTGCTGGTCGGCCTGCCCGAAGGTGCCGGCTTCGACGAGGAACAGGATCACGTCGGAAGAATCCAGCGTGCCCGTGACTGTCTTGTTCAGCGTCTTGTTCAGGGCGTTCGAATGGCGGGTCTGGAAGCCCGGCGTGTCGACATAGATGAACTGGGCATCGGACAGCGTCTGGATGCCGGTGATGCGGTGGCGCGTCGTTTGCGCCTTGCGCGAGGTGATGCTCACCTTGGCGCCGATCAGCGTGTTCATCAGGGTCGACTTGCCCACGTTGGGGCGGCCGACGATGGCGATATAACCGCAGCGGAAACCTGCGGGCGTGGTGGCGTCAGTCATAGTGATTCTCGGTTATTTGTTGGCGAGCTTTTCTTCCGCCGGCTCGTCGCCCTGGACGGTGGCGATGCCCGCCAGCTTCAGCTGGGCGGCGCGCGGTTTGCTCTTGCGCGCGGCGGCCGGTGCTTTCTGCACGGCCTTTTCGGCCACTTCCAGGGCCAGCTTGGCGGCCGCCTGTTCGCCGGCACGGCGGCTGCCGCCGCGGCCATAGACCTGGATGCCCAGCTTCGGCACCAGGCATTCGATCTCGAATTCCTGGCTGTGCGCAGCGCCATGCGTGGCCACCACGTTATACAGCGGCAGCGAAATCTTCTTGCTCTGCAGGAATTCCTGCAACAGCGTCTTGGCATCCTTGCCCAGGGTGCGCGGGTCGACCGAGTCGAGAATGGGAATGTAGAACGCCCGGATCACGCGCGCGGCGGCGTCGAAACCCGCATCGAGGAAGATCGCGCCGAGGATCGCTTCGAGCGTGTCGGCGAGGATCGACGGCCGGCGAAAGCCGCCGGATTTCAACTCCCCTTCGCCCAGCCTCAGGAATTGCGACAGCTCCAGCTTCTGCGCGATCTCGTACAGGGACTGCTGCTTGACGAGGTTGGCGCGCAGGCGCGACAGGTCACCCTCGTCGATCTGCAGGTAGCGCTCGTAGAGAATGGAGGCGACCACGCAGTTCAGGATCGAATCGCCCAGGAATTCCAGGCGTTCGTTATGCAAACTGCTGTGGCTGCGATGCGTCAGGGCCTGCTGCAACAATCCAGCGTCCCCGAACGTGTGGCCCAGCTTGGTTTGCAATAACTGTAGATTCATCGTCCTGTCTGTCCTGTCTGTCGTGTCACTCGGCCTTCAGCGCGACGCCGCCGCCCTTGGCGGTCGATCCGCTGTACTCGAGCAGCACGCTGGCCGGCCCGGCCAGGTGGATTTTCTTGTCGTAGGCAAAAGATACTTCGATATCGCCATCGACGCGCTCGATCGTCAGGTCGCGGCCGCTGATCGAGCTGATGTAGTTTACCTCGGCGCTGCGGTCGAACGCGGCACGGATTTCCTGCGGCGTATCGCCGGCCGTTCTGGCCTTGGCGATCGCCGCGTTGATGGAGCGGTATTCGGTGTACGTGGGCAGGATCCGCATCGCCAGCACGGCGATCATGCCGACCAGCGCCAGCAGCACGATCAGGCCCGTGAGCGAGATGCCTTCCTGCCTGTCACGACCACGCATGCCCGCGCTCCCTTAGTGGATCGCGCCGATCCGGCGCGGATTGGACAGGTTCATCCATACCGCCACCGCCTTGCCGACGATGTTCTTGTCCGGCACGAAGCCCCAGTAGCGGCTGTCCGCACTGTTGTCGCGGTTGTCACCCATCATGAAGTAGTTACCGGCCGGCACCGTGCACGTGAAACCATCGTACGTGTAGGTGCAGGCTTCCTTGTTCGGGAAGTCGCCCACGTCCGACTCGTTGTACGTCGACGACCGGTCGTCGTTCAGGATGCGGTGCTCGACGCCGGACAGGTTTTCCTTGAATTGCTTCTTGTAATTGAGCGTTTCATCTTCCAGGTAATCCTCCATCGGCGCATAGCTGATGGGCTTGCCGTTCACGGTGAGACGCTTGTTTTCATAAGTGATCTTATCACCCGGCACACCGACGATGCGCTTGATGTAATCCTGGCTCATGTCCTTCGGATACTTGAACACCATCACGTCGCCGCGCTGCGGATCGTTGATGGGGATGATCTTCTGGTTGATGATCGGCAGGCGGATGCCGTAGGTGAATTTGTTCACCAGGATCAGGTCACCCACGAGCAGGGTCGGCACCATCGACGACGACGGGATCTTGAACGGCTCGAACAGGAACGAGCGCAGGAAGAACACCAGCGCGATCACGGGGAAGAAGCTGCCCGAGTATTCGATCCACGTGGGCTGCTTCAGGTGTGCCTGCTCGATCTGGGCGCGGCTTTGCGCATTGCTGTCGACCTTGATGCCGTCGGCGGTCAGCTTGGCCGTGCGCGCGTCGTACTCGGCCAGCGCCTTGTCGGCGGCGGCGCGGCGCTGCTTCGCGAGGTAAAACACGTCCAGGACCCAGATGACCCCGGTTACCACCATCAGGACGAACAGGATGAGCGCAAAATTGCCCAGGATGCTCTGCATTGTCATTTTTCTTCCACTTGGAGGATTGCCAGGAATGCTTCTTGCGGGATCTCGACGGAACCGACCTGCTTCATGCGCTTCTTGCCGGCCTTCTGCTTCTCGAGCAGCTTCTTCTTCCGCGAAATATCGCCGCCGTAGCACTTGGCCAGCACGTTCTTGCGCAGCGCCTTGACGTTTTCACGCGAGATGATGTTGGAGCCGATCGCAGCCTGGATCGCCACGTCGAACATCTGCCGTGGGATCAGTTCGCGCATCTTCGCCGCCACCTGGCGGCCGCGGTACGGCGCATTGGCGCGGTGCACGATGATGGCCAGCGCGTCGACCTTCTCGCTGTTGATCAGCATGTCGACCTTCACCACGTCGGCGGCACGGTATTCCTTGAACTCGTAATCCATCGACGCATAGCCGCGCGAGGTGGATTTGAGCTTGTCGAAGAAGTCCAGCACGATCTCGGCCATCGGCATCTCGTACACGAGCTTCACCTGGCGGCCGTGGTAAGCCATGTCCATCTGGATACCGCGCTTGGCGATGCACAGCGTGATCACGGAACCGACATACTCCTGCGGCATGTACAGGTTGACGGTGACGATGGGCTCGCGCACTTCGTTGATGTGCGACGGGTCGGGCATGCGCGACGGGTTATCCACGTTGATCGTGGTGCCGTCGCGCTGTTCGACTTCATACACCACGGTCGGTGCCGTGGTGATCAGGTCCATGTCGAACTCGCGCTCCAGGCGTTCCTGCACGATTTCCATGTGCAGAAGACCCAGGAAACCGCAGCGGAAGCCGAAGCCCAGCGCCTGCGACACTTCCGGTTCGTACATCAGCGCGGCATCGTTCAGCTTCAGCTTTTCCAGCGAGTCGCGCAGCGCGTCGTACTGGTTCGCTTCCACGGGGAACAGGCCGGCGAACACTTGCGGCTGCACTTCCTTGAAGCCGGGCAGCGGCGCTTCGGCCGGCTTGACCGCCGTGGTGATCGTGTCGCCCACGCGGGCCACCTTCAATTCCTTGATGCCGGCGATCACGAAGCCCACCTGGCCCGCCGACAGCTCGGGCAGCGAGATCGAGCGCGGCGAGAAGATGCCGAGGTCTTCGACCAGCTGCACGGAATCGGTGGCCATCAGGCGGATCTTTTCCTTCGGACGCAGGGTACCGTTGACGACGCGCACCAGCATCACCACGCCCACGTAGGCGTCATACCACGAGTCGATGATCAGCGCCTGCAGCGGCGCGGTCGGGTCGCCCTTCGGCGGCGGCACCTTGGCGATGATCGATTCGAGCACGTCCTCGACGCCCAGGCCCGTCTTGGCGGAGCACTGCACGGCGTCGCCGGCTTCGATGCCGATCACGTCCTCGATCTCGGCAATTGCCGACGGCGGATCGGCGTTCGGCAGGTCGATCTTGTTCAGCACGGGCACCACTTCCACACCCAGGTCGAGCGCCGTGTAGCAGTTGGCCACCGTCTGCGCCTCGACGCCCTGCGAGGCGTCGACGACCAGCAGCGCGCCTTCGCAGGCCGACAGCGAGCGCGACACTTCATACGAGAAGTCGACGTGGCCCGGTGTGTCGATCAGGTTCAGGTTGTAGATTTCGCCATTGCGCGCCTTGTATTTCAGCGCCGCCGTCTGGGCCTTGATGGTGATGCCGCGTTCGCGCTCGAGGTCCATCGAATCGAGCACCTGGGCTTCCATCTCGCGGTCCGACAGGCCGCCGCACAACTGGATGATGCGGTCCGCCAGCGTGGATTTGCCATGGTCGATATGGGCGATGATGGAAAAATTGCGAATGTTGTTCATTTAGTAAAACGGCGTAAAACAGCGATAAAAACGGCGTGGAGGCAGCAAAACACTCGGTCAATGCGAGCCAATGCAAAAAGCGCTCGGGGCGGGAAAGCCCTGCCGAGCGCCTTTCGAGAAAACGTGCAAGGAAAAACCCCTCGCATTTTACCGGATTTCAGAGTGGAAAGCCCGAATTCTGACGTACCGGGCGAGGCGGGAGGCTTAAAAGATCGTTATCGGCTGTTATCACCGAGCGCAGCCATGACCTTTGGCGCGTCGAGGAAGTAATGGCACAGCTGTTCCTCGCCGAGGCAGAGCACTGGCACGAGCTCGTCGTAGCGGGCCACCAGCGCAGGATCGGCGTCCACGTCGATCACATCGACGGTGAACGGCCGCTCCGGCGTGCGCAAGGCCAGCAAGGCGTCGAGCATGTCCTGGCACAGGTGGCAGTAGCTGCGGGAATACAGGATGAAGCGCATCGCAAGGCGGGGCGGCCGAAGCCGCCCCGACGATCACTTGCCGGCCGGCGCCGGACGCAGCGTCAGGAAGCGCGCCACGTCGCCGCGGCGCACCAGCACCACGGCATTGCGCTTCGGATCGAGCTTCGACACCAGCGCGGCGAACTGCTTGGCATCGGTGATCAGCGTATTGTTCAGCTGCAGCAGCACATCGTCCGGCCGGATGCCGGCGCTGCCGGCCACGCCTTCGGCCGCATCCACCTTGACGCCGCCCGGCACGCCCAGCTCCTTCTTCTCGGCCGCCGAGAGGTCGGACACCTTCAGCCCCAGCGCGTTGCTGGCGCCCTCGGTGTTGGGCTTGTTGCGATCGCCGCGTGCGCCGCGCGCGGGCTGGTCGGATTCCAGTTCGGCCACGGTGACCGGCAGGTCGACAGCCTTGCCCTGGCGCCAGACGGTGATGGTGGCGCGGGTGTTCGGCTTGGTATTGCCGACCAGGCGCGGCAGGTCGTTCGAGCCCGTGATGTCGGTGCCGTTGAACTTGATGACGATGTCGCCGGCGCGCAGGCCGGCCTTGGCGGCCGGGCCGCCTTCTTCCACCATCGATACTTCGGCGCCGCGGGCGTCCTTCAGGCCCAGCGACTCGGCCACGTCGCGGGTAACCGGGCCGATCTGCACGCCGATGCGGCCGCGGGTCACCTTGCCGGTGGCTTTCAGCTGGTCGGCCACGCGCATCGCCTCGTCGATCGGCACGGCGAACGAAATGCCGTTATACGCGCCGCTCAAGGTGGCGATCTGCGAGTTGATGCCGATGACCTCGCCGCGCATATTGATCAGCGGGCCGCCCGAGTTGCCGGGGTTGACCGCCACGTCGCTCTGGATCAACGGCAGGTATTCGCCCGTGTCGCGCGACTTGGCCGAGATGATGCCGGCGGTGACCGAGTTTTCCAGGTTGAACGGCGAGCCGATCGCGACGACCCATTCGCCGACGCGGATCTTGTTGGAGTCGCCCATCTTCAACACGGGCAGGTTGGCCCCTTCGACCTTCAGCACGGCCACGTCGGTGCGGGTGTCCGAACCCAGTACCTTGGCCTTGAATTCGCGCTTGTCGGTCAGCGTGACGTACACCTCGTCGGCGCCGGCCACCACGTGCGCATTGGTCAGCACGTAGCCGTCGGCGGAAATGATGAAGCCGGAACCGACGCCGCGCTGCACCTCGCGCTCCTGCGGCGCCTGCTGTTGCCGGCGCGGCTGCTGGCGCGGGGTCGGCATCTGCCCGCCGAAGAAGCGGCGGAAGAATTCCTGCATCTCTTCCTCGTCCGGCGAGCCGGATTCACGCATCCTCAGGCGCTCGGTGGTGCGGATGTTCACGACGGCGGGACCGACCTTGTCCACCATGTCGGCGAAATCCGGCAGGCCGGCGACGGCCGCGGTGGCCGGCGCGGCGTGCACGGGAGCGAGGCCCAGCGTGGCAGGCGCGAACAGGATACCCGCGCTGACCAGCAGCGCCGACAGGGTTTTATTACCAGCAGAGATATTGGTTGTCATAGGAATGTCTGTTATCGGTATGGGTCAGGGCGCAACAAGCCGGTGGCTTCGCCGTATGGTAAGCGAAAAGCTGAAGTTGCAGCACGCACAAGATGTTGCAAACAATAACAAATTTCAAGGGGAGATTTGTAGCGCTCGCGCCGTGGAGTGTAACGGCGCGGTACCGGATGTTACGAGACGTGACGCCAGTGCCCGTGGCGGGCATCCGGTGGCTGGGGGGAAGCGTCAGGAAACGGTGGCGGTGGCGGAACCCTGCTGTGCCGCGTCGGCACCCGGGCTGCCGGGGAGTTCCTCGGCAGCGAGGCGTTCGGCAAGGCGCGCGGCAAAACCGGCGGACAGCTCCACTTCCGGCTGGTGGACCCGCAATGCGTCGCCCACGATGTGATAGATGCGCCAGGCCGCCAACCCTTCGGGTTCGGACAGCGCAGCCAGCGTGAGTTCGACTTCGGACTCCGGCAATTCGTTGTCCACCATCGCCGAGATGTTTTCCTGCAGGCGGGTCGGGGTTTCCATGACATGTCCCAGTTGACGGAGAATTGAACAACGACAAAATTGAACCACGACAAGGACCGATCGCCAATCGTTACACGGCCTGAACCGGCAGTTTCGAAGCCCTACCAGCGTTTGTCAACCGGCATATCCAATAACGGACGCAGTTTGTCGGCGATCACCTCGCGCGCCCGGAAAATACGGCTGCGCACCGTTCCGATCGGGCACGACATGATTTCCGATATCTCTTCATAACTCATGCCCTCGATCTCGCGCAGCAGGATCGCCGTGCGCAGGTCGAGGGGTAGCGCATCCATCGCGGCATTGACCGTTTCCGCTATCTGCTTGGTCGCCAGCATGGACTCGGGCGTGTTGATGTCGCGCAGACCTTCCCCCTCGCCCGTCGCCTCGCCGTTGTCGGCATCGGCTTCGGTGCCGGTGCTCGCGCGGCGGCCGGCGGTGGCCAGGTAATTCTTGGCGGTGTTGATGCCGATCCGGTACAGCCACGTGTAGAAGGCGGAATCGCCGCGGAAGTGGCGCAGGGCACGGAAAGCCTTGATGAAGCTTTCCTGCACGACGTCTTCCGCCTCGGCAGGGTCATGCACGATGCGCGATACCAGCCGCATCAGCCTGCGCTGATACTTCGACACGAGCAAGTCGAATGCCTGCCGCTCACCTGCCTGGACTCGCTCGACCAGCAGCTGATCGCTCTCACGGTCTGTCGTCACACCTTGTGCCCTCGGTGACTTGCAGCGCCGACGCTCATATCGCTATAGAGAGCTGGCGCTGTAATTGGTTCAGGGGTTAGCGGAATTTTTTTTCACATCGCCCGCGCCGGCGGCGATCGCCCGCGCCGCCAGCGCGAGGCGCCGCCGTACGTCGGGCGCGGTACTGTCGGGCAGCACGGCCAGCCAATGCATCCGGCCGGCATCGTCTTTCAGGCGCAGCATCAACAGGCCGGGCCACAGCGTGGACCCCGGCAGGAGCCGCGCGCCCTGCCCCGCTTCGACGCACGGTGCACGCCTCTGGTGGTATACCGTCAGGCGGATGAGCCCGACAGCCGAAATATCAAGGCGCGCGAACTTGACAGGGCCACGCAGGGGAAGCGCTCCGGCCAGGCCGGCGAGGAACAGCAGCGCGCCAGCAACACCAGGCCCGTGCCACGCCGCGCAGGCGAACACGACGAGGCACAGGGCCGCCTGCGCGATGCGCAGCGCGGGCGACGGACGAATGACGGCGGAAATGGCGATCGACATGGATGGACCCGCGACGAAGTACGGCCGGTGCACACGACGCCGGACCGGCCTGATGCGCCCCGCGCACGGCCGTACCGCACACGTTGCGCGCAACGGGACGACGGAAACAACGACGTGCTGCCGCGCCATTACTGCGCTCATCGCGGCGCCCGTAACCGCGCTTATTGCTGCGTTATTGCTGCGTTATTGCTGCGTTAGTGCTGCGTTATTGCTGCGTTATTGCTGCGTTAGTGCTGCTTGATTGCTGTGTTGTTGCTGTGTTATTGCGGCGGCGATTGGCGAAGTTACTGGCGCAGTTCCTGGTACGCTTATTGGTGCGCCTGGGGGTTTGCCCATTGGTGCGCCCGTGGGTGTGCCCATTGGTGCGTCCATTGGTGCCCGTGGGGACGCCCGTTTGCGTGCCTTTTGCTGCGCTGATAGCTGCAATCGCGACCGCATCGACTTGCTTAGGGAATGCATCGGGAAGCGCCGGCCTCTTGCCGGGCTGTCGGGTGCCAGCGAATGCCGGCACCGCTGGCCGCGCCGGCTGACTGAAGACTGCTCAGTCAACCGCCGGGCCACGGGCGCTCACTCCGGTATGACCGGAGTGAGCCGGGAAAGTTCACATTTTTCCGAACACGAGGCTGCCGTTCGTTCCGCCGAAGCCGAACGAGTTCTTCACGGCATACTGGATGGCCATCGGGCGGGCGACGTTGGCGCAGAAGTCCAGGTCGCACGCCGGGTCCTGGTTGAACAGGTTGATCGTGGGCGGTGCCACCTGGTGGTGAATCGCCAGCACGGTGAACACGGCTTCGAGGCCGCCGGCGCCGCCCAGCAAGTGGCCCGTCATCGACTTCGTCGAGCTCACCACCAGGCTCTTGGCATGGTCGCCGAACGCATACTTGATGCCCGTGACTTCGGCCACGTCGCCCAGCGGCGTGGACGTGCCGTGCGCATTCAGGTACTGCACCTGGTCGGGGTTGATGCCGGCATTCTTCATGGCCGCCATCGCCGACTTGGCGCCGCCGCTGCCGTCTTCCAGCGGCGAGGTCATGTGATACGCGTCCGCGCTCATGCCGAAGCCCAGCAATTCAGCGTAGATCTTGGCGCCGCGTGCCTTGGCATGTTCGTATTCTTCCAGCACCATCACGCCGGCGCCTTCGCCCAGCACGAAGCCGTCGCGATCCTTGTCCCACGGGCGCGAAGCCGTCGCCGGATCGTCGTTGCGCGCAGACAGTGCACGGGCCGAGGCAAAGCCGCCCAGGCCCAGCGGCGAAACGGTGGATTCGGCACCGCCGGCCACCATGATGTCGGCGTCGCCGTATTCGATCAGGCGGGCCGCCGCGCCGATGCTGTGCAGGCCGGTGGTGCAGGCAGTGACGATCGCCAGGTTGGGACCGCGCATGCCGTATTTGATCGAGAGATTGCCCGAGATCATATTAATGATCGAGGCCGGTACGAAGAACGGCGAGATACGGCGCGGACCGCGCTTGTCGTAGTCTTCCTTCTGTTCTTCGATCATCGGCAGGCCGCCGATACCGGAGCCGATGATCACGCCGATGCGATCGGCGTTCTCTTCGGTGACGACCAGACCGGAATCCTGGATCGCCTGGATGCCGGCAGCCATGCCGTAATGGATGAACGTATCCATATGGCGGGCTTCCTTGACGTCGAGGTAATCCCCGACGCTGAAGTTCTTGACCTCGCCGGCAAAGCGGGTCGAGAACGCGCTGGCATCAAACTTGGTGATGTTGGCGATACCGGACTTCCCCTCGACGATAGCGTTCCACGCTTCGGCAATCGTATTGCCGATCGGGGACACGCAACCGAGGCCGGTAACCACCACACGACGGTTTTTGGAACTCAAGCGATTCTCCTGGAGTCGATCTGTACTGCTGATGCTGCGATCAGGCCTTGACGTGGGCCGTCGCGTAATCGATAGCCTGCTGCACGGTGGTGATCTTTTCTGCTTGTTCGTCAGGGATTTCCATTTCGAACTCGTCTTCCAGTGCCATTACCAGTTCAACGGTGTCGAGGGAGTCGGCGCCCAGGTCATCGACGAAGGACGATTCGTTCTTGATGTCGGCTTCGGCGACGCCCAGTTGTTCGGCGACGATCTTCTTAACGCGTTGTTCGATATCGGACATGTTATGGCTCCATTGTGTGTATGTTACGGAAAGCGCGCATTTTATCAGGTTTGCGCGCTGAAAAACTAATTTCGGCTTCTGTGCTCAGCTTTACCGAAATCACTGCTAAAAAACGTGATTGCATACCTAAAACTACGCAAACGCGTTAATTCCTCATTTACCCCATGTACATGCCGCCGTTCACGTGCAGCGTGGTGCCGGTAATGTACGCGCCGCCCGGCGAAGCCAGGAAAACGACCGCCGCAGCGATGTCTTCCGGCTTGCCCAGGCGGCCCAGCGGGATCTGCGTGAGCAGTGCCGCGTGCTGTTCCTCGCCGAGGACACGGGTCATGTCCGTGTCGATGAAACCCGGCGCGATGCAGTTGACGGTGATGTTGCGGCTGCCGATCTCGCGGGCCAGCGCGCGGGACATGCCTTCGACGCCGGCCTTGGCGGCCGCGTAATTCATCTGGCCCGGGTTGCCGGACGACGCCACCACCGAAGTGATATTAATGATACGCCCAGTCTTTGCCTTCATCATGCCGCGCAGGACCGCGCGGGAGAGCCGGCCCACGGCAGTCAGGTTGGTGGCGATGACCTTGTCCCACTCCTCGTCCTTCATGCGCATCGCCAGCTGGTCGGCCGTGATGCCGGCATTGTTGACGAGGATGCCGATGGCGCCGAACTCCTTGGCGACTTCATCGATTACGGCGCCGCAACGCTCGGCGTCGGTGACGTCCAGGACGATCCCCTTGCTTTTCACACCTTCTGCCTCGGTACCGATTTCGGCCAGGTAAGCCGAGATCGCCTCGGCGCCCGCCTGGGTGGTGGCCGTGCCGATCACTTTCGCGCCCTGGCGCGCCAGCTCCTGTGCGATGGCCTTGCCGATGCCGCGCGATGCGCCCGTGACGAGCGCGACCTGGTTGGACAGATTCATGGCGATTCCTTTCTTGTTATTTCAGCGTGGCCAGCACGCGTTCCAGCGAAGCCTGGTCGGTGATCGCGTCGCCCACCAGGTTCGGGTCGATGCGCTTGGTCAAGCCCATCAACACCTTGCCCGGGCCGCACTCGACCACCTGGGTGATGCCGCTCGCCGCGACCTTCTGCATCGTTTCGACCCAGCGCACCGGGCTCGCAGCCTGGCGCACCAGCGCATCCTTGATACTGGCAGGATCATGCAATACAGCAACATCGACGTTATTGATCAAATCGATCTGTGGCGCGCTGAAATGGAGCGATTCCATGTACTCGCGCAGACGGTCCGACGCGGGTTTCAGCAGCGACGAATGGAATGGTGCCGAGACCGGCAGCCGCATGGCGCGCTTGGCGCCCTTCGCCTTGGCGATCTCGCATGCCTTGTCGACGCCGGCCGCGTGGCCGGCAATCACGACTTGTGCCGGGGCGTTGTAGTTGACGGCTTCAACGACCTGGCTCGGGTCGGCGGCCACGGCTTCGGCGCAGGCGGCGCGCACGTCATCGTCCGACAGGCCCAGCACCACGGCCATCGTGCCCTGCCCCACCGGCACGGCTTCCTGCATGGCCTGGGCGCGGAAACGCACCAGCGGCACAGCATCCTTGAACGGGATCACGCCTGCGGCGACGAGCGCCGAGTATTCACCCAGGCTGTGGCCGGCGACCACCGAAGGCACCGGGCCGCCGGCGGCAAGCCAGGCGCGGTAGACGGCGACCGCGGCCGTCAGCATGACCGGTTGCGTGTTGGTGGTGAGGTCGAGATCTTCCTTCGGGCCTTCCGCGATCAGCTTGCCGAGATCGAACTGCAGCGCGTCCGACGCTTCGGCGATCGTCTGCTCGACGACCGGGTTGCCGTTGAAGCCGGCCATCATGGCCACGGCCTGGGAACCCTGGCCGGGGAATACAAATGCGAATTGGGTCATGTGTGGTCTCGTTGTGAAAAGCGGATGGGCCCATCCGGCACATCCGCGCGCACTCATCCTTCTAGAGCACTAATTCTAAAACGGCGCGCATTGTACACCGCCGTTTGCATTCCACCTAAAGCTTACATCCGGGCGAAGTCCTGGCGAGCAGGTAAAGCTCTTGCAAGTCACATCCTCGCCAAGTCCTGGCGAGCAGGTAAAGCTAGTTCAGTCACATCCTCGCCAAGTCCTGGCGAGCAGGTAAAGCTAGTTCAGTCACATCCTCGCCAGGACGGCCCCCCACGTGAATCCACCGCCGACGCCTTCCATCATGACGACATCGCCCTTCTTCACGCGGCCATCGCGCACGGCGGTATCGAGCGCCAGCGGAATCGACGCGGCGGAGGTGTTGCCGTGCTGGTCGACGGTGACGACCATCTTTTCCGGAGTGAGGCCCAGCTTCTTCGCGGTGCCGTTCATGATGCGGATATTGGCCTGGTGCGGGATCAGCCAGTCGATCTGGCTGCTCGACATGCCGGCCGCGTCCAGCGCTTCGTGGGCGACCTTTTCCAGCACGGTGACGGCCAGCTTGAACACGGCCTGGCCATCCATGTACAGGAAGGCGCTGCCGGCGACCGCACCGCCGGCCACATTGCCGGGCACCGAGAGGATGTCGGAATGGCGGCCATCCGCATGCAGCTTGCAGGCCAGCACGCCCGGCTCTTCCGATGCGCTCATCACCACGGCGCCGGCGCCGTCGCCGAACAGCACGCAGGTGGTGCGGTCCTCGAAATTGAGGATGCGCGAAAACACTTCGGCGCCGATCACCAGCACGTTCTTGTGCATGCCGGACTTGATGAAGCTGTCCGCCGAGGCCATCGCGTACACGAAACCGCTGCACACGGCCTGAACGTCCACCGCCGCGCTCGTGTTAGTCATGCCCAGCTTGCGCTGCACGATGCAGGCGGTGCTGGGGAAGCTGCCGAAGAAGTCGGGCGTGGAGCTGGCGACGATGATCAGGTCGATATCGTCCGGCTGCAGTTGGGCCATGTCCAGCGCGCGCTGGGCCGCGAGCACGGCGAGGTCGGAGGAATTCTGCTCAGGCGCCGCGTAGTGGCGCGCCGAGATACCGCTGCGGCTGGAGATCCACTCGTCGGAAGTTTCGATCCCCTTCGCTGCCAGCTGTGCGGCCAGCTCCTGGTTCGTCACGCGTTGTTCCGGCAGATAGCTGCCGGTGCCGATGATTTTGCTGTACAGGGTCATGCCGTCTCATCCAATGGTTGTGTTTTCGCGCGGCATCAGTTCGGCGATCAGGTCCGCCAGCTGCTGTTGCACGTCGTTCTTCGCAGCATCATACGCCCGGCGGATCGCCCATTCATAGGCCTCCACCTCGGCGCTGCCATGGCTCTTGAACACGAGGCCGCGCAAGCCCAGCAGGCTGGCGCCGTTGTAGCGTGCCGGATTGAGCCGCCGGCGGATCCGTTTCAGGGCGCTGTTGGCGATCACGGCCCCGAGCATCGTTATGGGCGAACGCTTGAATTCGGCGGTGAGCACCATCTTGAAGAAGCCCGCCACCCCCTCAACGGCCTTCAGGGCCACATTGCCGACAAAGCCGTCGCACACGACGACATCGGTGGTGCCCTTGAAGATATCGTTGCCTTCCACGTTACCGTAAAAATTGAGCTTGCCGCGCTCGTGGTCGGCCTGCAGCAGGGCGGAAGTGGCCTTGACCACCTCGTTGCCCTTGATGTCCTCGGTGCCCACGTTCAACAGGCCGATGGTGGGGCGCGCGATGCCTTCCATGGCGTGCACGAGCACGGAACCCATGATGGCGAACTGGTGCAGGTGGTGCGGTTCGCAATCCACATTGGCACCCAGGTCCATCACGTAGGTGGGACCATCCTTCTGGTTCGGCATGATCGCGCAGATGGCGGGGCGGTCGACGCCGGGCATCGTCTTCAGCACGTAGCGCGAGACCGCCATCAGGGCGCCGGTATTGCCGGCCGAGACACAGGCCTGGGCCTTGCCATCCTTGACCTGCTCGATGGCGACGCGCATCGACGAATCCTTCTTGCGGCGCAGCGCCACTTCGAGGGGATCGTCCATCGTCACCTGCTCGGAAGCGTGCAGGATGGCCAGTCGAGGATGGTCGGCGGCGCGATGCTTCTTCAGCTCGGCGCGGAGCACGTCTTCGAGGCCAACCAGGATCAGTTCGGCATCGGATTCGCGGTTCAGGAAGGATAGTGCGGCAGGAATCGTGACCGACGGGCCGTGGTCACCGCCCATGCAGTCGATAGAGATTTTTATTGTCATTGCGGGCAAGATGCAATCCCGGCGGGAGGGCCGGAGCCTGCGGTTTCAAGACACATCAATTCCCGGCAGGCCGGGGAGCAGCAAGCAAGGCCGTGGAACACGCAGCATGCTGGAAGGTACTCGGGAACGGCGAAAAGAAAAAGCGGCGCCACGACAATACTCTCGCGTGCACCGCTTTTGGTCTTTGGCCGAAACCAAAACGCCGATTACTCGTCGTTTTTGGTCTTCAGCACCTTGCGACCACGATAGAAGCCGTTCGGGCTGATGTGGTGACGCAGGTGGGTTTCGCCGGTGGTCGGCTCGACTGCCAGGTTCGGCGCGGTCAGGAAATCGTGCGAACGGTGCATGCCGCGCTTCGACGGGGACTTCTTGTTCTGTTGAACAGCCATGATGACTCCTAATACTTAAGTTCTAAAATTTTAACACAATCGACCGGCAAATACATGCAAATCGAGTATCCCAGCGGCTTTGCGGCTCGACCGGAGCCGTCCCGCGCTGCCATGCTGCGCTACTACCCAATGCCAATACTCGCAGCCCGATTGGCATATCTTTTACTACTAACTTGATCTTTATTTTTTCAGCGCCTTGAGCGCTTCAAACGGTGATTTCTTTTCGCCCCGCACCGAATCGAGCAGCGCCGTATCGGGGCAGACATCGTGCTTCGGTGCTTGCGGCAAGGCCAGCAGGGCCTCGTCTTCAATCAGGTCCATCAGGTTCATCGAGCGCGTGCCCACGATCACATCGATCGTTTCGTCGTCGATCACCTCTTCGATTTCATCGGCCTTGGCATCGTCCTCGCCGAGCATCAACAAGGTCGAGGAATCGATCTCGTAGGCAAACGGCGCCAGGCAACGCTGGCAGGTCAGTTGCACGGTGCCGGTGACCGTCAGGCGCAGTTGCGGAAAGCCCTGCTTGCTCGTGCCGCCCTCGGCCGTCCAGGAGATCACCCCCTCTTGCGACGCGCAATCGCGCGCGAGGCGCTCCATCTCGGCCACTGGCGTGACGCCTTCCCGGGTGCTGCCCGTTCGACAGAATTCAAACGCGTCGATCAGCTGGGTGGCATTCATCGCTAAAACTTCCCTCGAAAACCTGAGATAATAGCAGGGTTTTCCGCGCCGGGTCAAAGACTTGCACGCAGTTTCGATACAAATGCGGCGCGAATCCCACGGCGCACAGAGCATATAATAATTCGTGGCGCATCGCCACTAGAAAATCTTTCCATGAATCACAACTTCCCTCCCCTCATCCTGGCTTCCAGCTCCGCCTATCGGCGCGAGCTGCTGCAACGCCTGCGCCTGCCTTTCACGGTCGACGTGCCGGACATCGACGAAATGCCGTTGCCGGGTGAAACGCCGGCACGCACGGCGCTGCGCCTGGCCGTCGACAAGGCCCGCGCCGTGGCGGCGCGCCACCCGGGCAGCCTCGTCATTGGTTCCGACCAGGTCGCCACGCTGGGCGAAGACCAGATCGGCAAGCCGGGCAACCATGCGGCCGCCCTCGCCCAGTTGCAGGCCATGCGCGGCCGCGAGGTGATCTTCCATACGGCGCTGTGCCTGTGGGATGGGCGCGATGGCAGCCACCGGCTGGAAGACATCGCCACGGTCGTCAAATTCCGCGACCTGCCCGACGCCGAACTCGATGCCTACCTGCGCATCGAGCAACCCTACGATTGCGCCGGCAGCGCCAAGAACGAAGGCCTGGGCATCGCCATCCTGGAGCGCGTCGACTCCTCCGACCCCACCGCGCTCACCGGCCTGCCGCTGATCGCCCTGACCGGCATGCTGCGCGCGGCCGGCGTTCCCTTCTTTACCGAATGACCATGCCTGGCACCCTTTACCTCATTCCCAACACGCTGGGCGAAACCGCCGCGCTCGATCACGTGATTCCCGATCACGTGCAAGCCCTGACGGCGCAGTTGTCGCATTTCGTGGCCGAGAACGCCAAGACGGCGCGCGCCTTCCTGAAGCTGGTGAACGCCGCGCATCCACTGGCGCGGCCCTTGCAGGAGATCGCGATCGCCGAACTGAACGTGAATACGAAGGCCGACGCGCTGGCCGGCCTGCTGGCGCCGCTGCGCGCCGGCATCGACACGGGCCTGCTGTCCGAAGCGGGCGTGCCGGCCGTGGCCGATCCGGGTGCGGACCTGGTGCGCCTGGCTCACAAGGAAGGCATTCCGGTGCGGCCGCTCGTGGGGCCGTCGTCGCTGCTGCTGGCCGTGATGGCGAGCGGGCTGAACGGCCAAAGCTTCGCCTTCAACGGCTATCTGCCCACGGACGCCGCCGCGCGCTCGAAACGGCTGAAGGAACTGGAGCAGCGTTCGCGGGTGGAAAAGCAGACGCAGCTGTTCATCGAAACGCCCTATCGCAACGGCGCGCTGCTAGAGGCGCTGGTGGCGGCCTGCCAGGGCACTACGCTGATCTGCGTGGCGACCGACATCAGCCTGCCGTCGGAAACGATCCGCACGCAGACGGCGGCGCAATGGAAAAGCGCGCTGGCCGCGGATCGTGGGCCGGAGTTCCACAAGAAGCCGACGGTGTTCTTGCTCCTCGCTTAGGATTAGCCGGGGTCTGTGAACCCCAGTTGTTGGCCCAGGATCCGCTGGGGTCTGTCTCCGCCAGTTGTTGGCCGGGTATCCGTTGGGGTCTGTCCCCGCCAGTTGTTGGCCCGGGATCCGCCGGGGTCTGTCCCCGCCAGTTGTTGGCCGGGGATCCGCCGGGGTCTGTCCCCGCCAGTTGTTGGCCGGGGATCCGCTGGGGTCTGTCCCCGCCAGTTGTTGGCCGGGGATCCGCTGGGGTCTGTCCCCGCCAGTTGTTGGCCTGGACCCGGATCGGCGGCATCGACCAAGGGGACTGACCCCGGTTTTTGCCAGCCATGCGACAGCTCCAGCAAAAACCGGGGTCAGTCCCCTCGATGCGCCAACAACCGGGTCATCGACAACACATACCGGGGACAGCCCCCAGTACTCAGCCGCCAACAGCCACATTCACACCACTGGCATACTCGTTGAGCCATTCGTACGCGGCCAGCTGGCTCCCGTACAGCGCCGAGGGGGACAGGTTCAGGCGGTGCAGCAAGCCCGTCAGCTCCGGGCCTTCCTGCGCCTGCTCGACCATTTCAATCAGCTTCAACACGTCGCCATATTCACCCGTGCGGTGCAGCAGCGCGGCGCGTACCTCGCTCAGCACGTTCACGCTGTCGAGGATTTCCGGCATCGGCACCGAGAACAGCGTATCCATCAGCGACATGATGCCGACCGTGAAGCCGATGTCGGCGCCGATGCGCTCGCCCGGGCGCAGGTGTTCGAGCAGGTTTTCCATCGTCTTGCCGCGCGTGGTCGCCAATTGCAGCAGCGGCGAGTCGTATTGCTGGCCCTTCACGTACAGGAGGATTTGCAGCCAGCGTTGCAGCTGGCGCCGGCCCAGCACGATGAGCGCATGGCCGACGGAATTGATGCGAAAGCGCGCTCCCACAGCCGGCGTATTCACCAGGCGCAGCAGGTTCAGCGTGATCAGCGGGTCGAGCTTGATGCCCCGTTCGATGTCGCGCTGGTCCGCATCCGACGCCAGCAGCTCCAGCAGGTGCATGACGGCCATCTGGGACGGCGCGATCTTCTTGCCCGACAAGATCACTGGCCGGGCAAAGTAATAACCCTGGAAGTATTCGAAGCCGAGCTCCATGCAGTGGCGGAATTCTTCCTGCGTCTCGACTTTTTCGGCCAGCAGCTTCTGCTTCGGATTCTTCAGGGAGCGGGTCAGCTGCTCCAGCGAATTGCGTTCCATGCCCTTGATGTCGATCTTGATCACATCCATCAAAGGCTGCAACTTGGCCAGGCTGTCGGAGGCGCCCACCACGTCGTCCAGCGCAAACTTGTAGCCCGCCCGCTTCAGTTCGGTGACTCGCGCCACCACGTCCGGCGTGGCGTCGACCGATTCCAGCACCTCGAGAATGACCTTGTCGTTCGGCAGGAAGTGGATGAAGTCGCTCATCAAGCCTTCCGTATCCACATTGACATAGGCCAGCTGCTCGCCTACCACCTTCTGCATGCCAAGCTCGGAGGCATGGGCGATCACCGAAGCGGTGGCCGCCTTGCCATCGGTCACCTGGGCATCGCCGCTCTCGGCGTTGCGGTACAACAGCTCGTAGGCCACGAGCCGTTGCGAACGATTGAGGATGGGTTGCCGCGCCAGGAAGAAGTGGTTGGCGTATGGCATCGGAATATCCGGGCTGGCTGCCAGCGTCATGGAGAGGCCTGCTTGAAAACGATGTCGGTACCTTAACCGCTTATTGACGAGGTGGCAATCAGTTTATGACCGCCGTGTGACAGCACGCTTGTCCTGCACACGCGACGTTGCCTGTTCTCCGCTGTCAAGCGTGAAGGCGGCGCCCTTGTCGCGGCCCAGCACCTGGACCAGATAGGGCATCACGCTTTTCAGCGTCGCGGCCAGCGTATACGGCGGATTCAGGATGAACATGCCGCTCGTGTGCAGCCCGATGCCGTCGGGCGTGGGCGTGGAAATCGTCAGCGTCACGTTCAGCCAGCCCTGCGCGGGCAGGTGCTTCAATTTCTCGGCGAAGTTGCGCGCCTCGATGCGCTGCAGCACCGGATACCAGATTGCATAGGTGCCCGAGGGGAAGCGCTTGAGCGCATCGCCCAGCATGTCGACGACCTTGCGGTAATCCTGCTTGTCCTCGTATGGCGGGTCGCACAGCACCAGCGCGCGGCGCGACGGCGGCGGCAGCAGCGCCTTCACGCCCAGGAAGCCGTCGGCCTTGTTGACGATGACGCGCTTGCCGCGCACGGTGCTGCGCTTGCCCTGCGCCGCCTGGTGCTGTTCCAGCTTGGCGAAATTATCGGCCAGCAGCCTGCTGTCCGCCGGGTGCAATTCGAACAGGCGGATCCGGTCCATCTCGCGCGCCACCTGCTCGGCCACGTAGGGCGAGCCGGGGTAGTAGCGCATCTTGCCGCTGGGGTTCATACCCTTCACGAGGCTGACATAGTCCGCCAGCGGCGCAGGCAGGTCGCTGCGCTCCCACAGCGGCGCGATGCCCGTTTCAAACTCGGCGTTCTTCGCCGCCTGGGCGCTGTCCAGCGCATACACGCCGGCACCGGCGTGGGTATCGATATAGGTATAGGCCACGTCCTTCTGGTTCAGGTATTGCAGGATCTGGATCTGGACGAAATGCTTCAGGACGTCGGCGTGATTGCCGGCATGGAAGGCGTGGCGGTAACTGAACATGGTCTTCTTGGCGATGAATCGAGCCACCATTATCCCAGAGAACCGCAAGTCCGCCAAAACAGCGGCTCCGGCAAGAAAAAACCGCGGCTCGTGGCCGCGGCTGTCATCCGTGCGGCGGTGCCTTATGCCACTTTCTGGTTTTGATCGAAGAATTGTTCGTCCTCGGTCGAACCGTGCAGCGCCGTCGTGGAGCTCTTGCCCTGCTGGATCGTTTGCGTGACCGCGTCGAAGTAACCGGTGCCCACTTCGCGCTGGTGCTTGACGGCCGTGAAGCCTTTCTCGGCGGCGGCGAATTCCGCTTCCTGCAATTCCACGAAGGCCGCCATCTGCCGCCGCGCATAACCGTGCGCCAGGTTGAACATGCCGTAGTTCAGCGCATGGAAGCCGGCCAGCGTGATGAACTGGAACTTGTAGCCCATGGCGCCCAGCTCCTTCTGGAACCGGGCGATCGTGGCGTCGTCCAGGTTCTTCTTCCAGTTGAACGAGGGCGAGCAGTTATAGGCGAGCATCTTGCCGGGAAATTTCGCGTGCACGGCTTCGGCGAACTGCTTGGCGAAGGCGAGGTCCGGCTTGCCCGTTTCGCACCAAACCAGGTCGGCGTAGGGCGCATAGGCCAGCGCGCGGGCGATCGCCTGATCGATGCCGGGGCGCACCTTGAAAAAGCCCTCGACGGTGCGCTCGCCGGTGCAGAACGGCTGGTCGTTCTCGTCGATGTCGGAAGTAAGCAGGTCGGCTGCTTCCGCATCGGTGCGGGCGATCAGCAGGGTCGGCGTGCCCATCACGTCCGCCGCCAGCCGTGCCGCCGACAGTTTCTCGACCGCTTCGCGGGTCGGCACCAGCACCTTGCCGCCCATGTGGCCGCACTTCTTCACGGAAGCGAGCTGATCCTCGAAGTGCACCCCGGAAGCGCCCGCCTCGATCATCGCCTTCATCAGCTCGAAGGCGTTGAGCACGCCACCGAAGCCCGCTTCCGCGTCGGCCACGATGGGTGCGAAGTAGTCGATGTCGTCCTTGCCTTCGGACCACTGGATCTGGTCGGCGCGCTGGAACGTGTTGTTGATGCGCTTGACGACCAGCGGTACCGAGTTGGCCGGATACAGCGACTGGTCGGGATACATCTCGCCCGCCACGTTGGCGTCGCCCGCCACTTGCCAGCCGGACAGGTAAATGGCCTTCAGCCCCGCCTTCACCTGCTGCATCGCCTGGTTGCCCGTCAGGGCGCCCAGCGCATTGACGAACGGTTCGTCGCGCAGCAGCCCCCACAGCTTCTCGGCGCCGCGCCTGGCCAGCGTATGCTCGATCTGCACCGACCCGCGCAGGCGCACCACGTCCTCGGCGGAGTAGCTGCGCGAGATGCCCTGCCAACGGGGGTTCGTTTCCCAGTCCTGCTTCAATTGCGCTGCTTGCTGTTCACGCGTTGCCATGATGATCTCCTGTAGAAAACGTAATGAAGGAATGCGAATCCGTTGGGAACATCATAGGCCTGGTTGCGCGGCGCAACAATACTCTTATATAAGACATATGAGCTGAAATTTATCGTTACAACTCAATGACTTGTATCGTATTTCTCATGATACGGCATGACATTTCTTCTTCTGGAAACGCAGGCACGGCCGTGCCGACGCGGCTGTTCCACGATGTGGAACGCCGCTCCCGCAGCATGAAAAATGCCGGCACATGCGCGAAAAAGCATGCCTTCAGCCGCGCGGTCGCGTATTGCGCTACCGCATCAATTGCAGCCGAGAATCAAAGGGATCGTTCAGGCCAGCCGCTGCTGGGCCACCAGGATGCCATCGGCGTCCGCATACAGCCAGTCCCCCGGAACGACCGGCACGCCGGCGATCTGTACCCGCACATTGCGCTCGCCGGCGCCCTTCTTCGCGCTGCGCCGGGGGTGGGCCGCAAGCGCGCGGATACCGATATCGCAGCTGTCGATTTCCACCGTATCGCGCACGCAGCCGTCGACGACGATACCGGCCCAGCCATTGTCCTGGGCCAGCAGCGCCAGCTGGCCGCCGACGAGCGCGCGGCGCAGGCTGGCGCCGCCGTCGACCACGAGTACCTGGCCTTCGCCCGGCGTTTCCAGCACGGCGCGCACCAGCGCGTTATCCTCGAACACCTTCAGCGTGACCACCCGGCCGGCAAAGCGCTCGCGCTTGCCGAAATGGCGGAACACGGGTGGCAGCACGGCCAGGCGGCCGTCCTCGAGCAGCATGGCATTGTCGTCGCACAGGTCGGTGGTGGCGAAGTCGGTCACGAAAAGGTGCAATGCAGGGTGCGAAGCGGGCATCGGGCATCTCCAGGCAGTGGTCGTGCCCCGATTCTAGGCGCTTTTCAGCGCCAGGGCGCGGGTACTGCCGCCAACGCCCACGGCGGTGCCGATCGCCAGGGCCTGGAACAGGGCGATGCCGGCGAACAGCCAGCCGGGGTGGCCCGCATCCATGATGGCGCCGAACATCACCGGCCCCACCGACAACCCGGTATCGAGCCCGGAATACACCACGCCATACACGCGACCGGTCGCATTCTTCGGCGCGGCCGCGCGGATCATCAGGTCGCGCGATGGGCCGGCCACGCCGGAACAGAAGCCGATCAGCGCCATCAGCGGCAGCGCCAGCCAGCCCGGCAGCACGGCCATGCCCAGCACCAGCGCCAGCACGGCGGCCACGGCGAATGCGATGGCGATGTTGCGGTCGTGGTTGCCGGCGCCGGCCACGAAACCGCCGACCACCATGCCGCCGGCGGAGGCCAGCATATAGGCCGTGTAGGAACCGGTCGCCAGTTCGCGTGAAATGCCGTACAGCTGTTCCAGCCCGATCGGCGCGAATGCCTGGATGCCGCCCAGCGCCACCGCCGTGAGGAAGAAAAAGGCAAAGCACATCCACACCGAAGGCAGTCGCAGGAAGGCCAGGGTGCCCTCGCCGCCCCCGCCGGCGGCGTGCTGCGGGGGATTCGGCCGCAGCGCATGGCGGTTGAGCACCAGCACGAGCAGCACGGCGAACGGCAGCAACGCAGCCAGCGCCAGCGCCATGCGCCAGCTGGCCAGCGCCGCCACGGTCGTCATGAACAGCGGCGAGGCGGCCCAGCCGATATTGCCGCTGATACCGTGCACCGAGAAACCGTGCGCCAACCGCTCGCGCGAAACGCGCTGGTTCAGCAGCGTATAGTCGGCCGGATGGAAGATACTGTTGCCGAGGCCGGCCAGCAGCGCGCCCGCCATCAGCGCGGCGTAGCTGCCTGCCACCGACAGCACGAGGGCCGAAATGCCCAGCATGCCCACGCCGAAGAACAGCACGCGCCGCGCGCCCACCCGGTCGACCACGAAGCCGGCCAGCGCCTGGCCGATGCCGGACACCACGAAGAACACCGTCATCAACAACCCCAGCTGCGCATAACTGAGATCGAACGCCGGTTTCAGCCACGGGAACAGCGCGGCCAATATCAGGTGGTAGAAGTGGGAAGTGCCGTGGGCGAGGCCCACCAGCCCGATCACGCGGGCATCCTGCCGCAAGCCGTCTTTTTCGTTTTTCATGGCGTCTCCTGCATAAGTTTGCTGCCGGGAGCACAGTGTAGGAAAAACAGCGACGGCTGTTTTAAAATAGAAAGTCAACTTTTATCGAAATCCTGCCATGTCGATCCCTGTCGTGCGGCACACGCTTCCCTATCCGGACGGCTTCGAGCCCACGCCCGAACGGCCGATCACGCTGATCGCGCGCGACCTGGAACGCAGCGACTCGATGCTGCCGCATAAGCACACGTGGGGTCAGCTGACGCATTCGATCGATGGCGTGCTGCGCGTGACGGCCGCCGGCAGCACGTGGATCGTGCCGCCGTCGCGCGCCGTATGGATCGCGCCAGGGGTCGAGCATGCGGTGACGGTGCTGCAGGCGATCCGGCTGCGGCCGGTGCGCATCCTGGCCGCACGCGCGCCCTTCCCCGACGAGGCGTGCCGGGTACTGGAAGTGTCGACCTTGCTGCGCGAGCTGATCCTGGCGCTGGAACAGTTGCCGCCGCTGGCGCCGTCGCCGCGCGCCACGCTGCTGTCGGAACTGATGCTCGATGAACTGGCGCGCTGCGAGACGCGGCCGATCCGCGTACCGCTGCCGCGCGACAAGCGGCTGCAAAGCCTGTGCGCCCGCCTGATCGACGAGCCGGGGGCACCGCTCACGCTGGCCGAGTGGGCTGGCCAGGTCGGCGCTTCGGAGCGCACGCTGGCCCGCCTGTTCGAAAAGGAGCTGGGGATGGGCTTCGGCCAGTGGCGCCAGCAGGTGCGCCTGGCCCATGCGGCGCCCATGATCGCCGCCGGCATGCCGCTGGCGCGCGTGGCCGAAGAGCTGGGCTATGCCAGCCAGTCGGCCTTTTCCCAGATGTTCAGGAAGACCTTCGGCACGACGCCGACGGCGTTCTTCACCGAACGCTGAGCGCGGCGCGACGCGGCGCGGCCACGCCGGCCGCATGCGTTGCCGGCGCGGCCGGCGCGTCGAGCTTGAACGTGCCCACCACCTGCTCGAGCATGGCCGCCTGGATGCGCAGCGATTCGGCGGCGGCCGCCGCTTCCTCGACCAGCGCGGCGTTCTGCTGCGTGGCGCTGTCCATCTCGCCGATCGCACCGTTGACCTGGCCGATGCCCTGGCTCTGCTCGTCGCTGGCGTTGGTGATCTGGGCCACCAGGTCCGCCACCCGCTGCACGGAACCCACGATCTCCCCCATCGCCTGGCCGGCACCGTCGGCCAGCTTGCTGCCGGTATTGACCTGGTCGACCGAGGCCAGGATCAGGTCCTTGATCTCCTTCGCGGCGGTCGCCGAGCGCTGCGCAAGGTTGCGCACCTCGGCGGCCACCACGGCGAAGCCGCGGCCCTGCTCGCCCGCCCGCGCCGCTTCCACGGCGGCGTTCAAGGCGAGGATATTGGTCTGGAAAGCGATGCCGTCGATCACGCCGATGATGTCGGAAATCCGGCGCGAGCTGTCGGTGATGGCCCCCATCATGTCGACCACCTGGGAGACCACGGCGCCGCCCTTGCGCGCCGCGTCCGCCGTGGACGCCACCAGCACGTTGGCCTGGGCGGCATTGTCGGCATTCTGGCGCACCGTCGCCGTCAGTTCTTCCATCGCGGCCGCGGTTTCTTCCAGGTTCGATGCCTGTGCCTCGGTACGGTTGGACAGGTCGAGGTTGCCGGTGGCGATCTCGCCGGTGGCAGTGGCGATCTGGTGGGCGCTGTCGCGCACCTGGAGGATCGTGCCGTTCAGCGAAGAGATGAAGCGGTTGAAGGCGCCGGCCAGCGCGCCGACCTCGTCTTCGGACTCCACGCGCATGCGGCGGGAAAGGTCGCCGTTGCCGTCGGCAATTTCACCCAGCATGCGGGCCGCGCGCATCACCGGCGCGGCGATCGCGCGGCTGATCACCCAGATGCCCGCCAGGCCGATGCCGCCGCCCACCAGGCCGGCGATCAGTGCCGAAATCGTCGCCGCGCGAGCGATATCGCCCAGCACTTCCGCTTCCGGCACGCGGGCCAGCACATACAGGTTCAATTCCTTGATGTAGGAAGCGGCCACGATCAGCTTGCCCTGCGGGCCGTCGATGGTGGCATGGGCGAAAGGCTGGCCGTTGAACAGGGTCTTCACCACGCCGGCGTCGAAGCCGGGCTGGTCCTGCAGCAGGTGCTTGCCGTCGGCCAGCTGCGGATCGCGGTCGACCAGCAGCACGCCGTTCGGGCGCACCAGCGATACCGTACCCGTCGCACCGAGACGGTAGTTGCGGATCGTGTTCGCCAGGTCGTTGACGCCCAGGCCCATGCCCGCCACGGCCAGCTTGCCGCCGGCCGTCTCCACGCGGGTATTGATGAACAACATGTAGGTGCCCGCGCTCACGTCCTTGTCGATATCGAGGCGATACGGCACGTTAGCCGAGAGGAAATCGTAGAACCAGGCGTCGCTTGCCTGGGCCTGCGCCAGCGTGCGGTTGTAGCCGCCATCGGTGAAGTACTTGCCCGTGGCGCGCGACACCCAGAACACGGTGGCCGCATTGTTCCTGGCCTTCAGGTGGCCGGCATATTTCTGCCACGCGGCTTCCCCTTCCGCGGGCAGGCCCGCGTCTTCCCAGGCATGCACATAGGTGTCGTTCGCCAGCGTCTGCGAGACCGCCAGCGACTGGCCAATCTGGCGCAGCACGTCGTTGCGGATCTCGCCGACTTGCGCCGGCAATTCCTGCGTGACCGCGCGCTCGCGCGCCCGGTTGCCGTTCATCGACACGCTCAGCACGGACGAAATCAGCATGAAGGCAAGCAGGCACAGGCCCATGCTCAGCATGAGCTTCCTCTGAATACTCAATCGTTTAATAAAATGCATCACCCATTTCCCCATGGTTAATCCGTTGTTCCAGTGTACTCATTTGCAGCCTGCAAGCTACAGAAATATTCCCTTGGGAAACATCTTTGTCGGCTGCTGATCCTTATATGCAACACCCTATTGACTAGCTTGAAACAAGGCCGACGCAAAGCTGGGATGCCGACTAGCCCGTATGACAAGCCCTTGCAGCAACTGCAACACCTCTTTATGATTGCGCTCACATGGGTGCCGTTTATCGTCAGGCGCTGGCCGCGTTCGCGTGCCTCGCCCAAGGCGTTCCGCACTGCCTGCACGTCATAGCATTTCCGGCGGTTTTTCTTCAACTTTCCGCATTTCGCCAGCGTTCGGGACGCGTTTGCTACCGGCTGCATGGCCGTGGCGGCCATGCTGGGGCGCTGTTCGCGAACAGCACCTTTTCAACCTGGAGCGAGACATAAGCGATGCGGATCAAGGAAATCACAAGCGCCCTGCTGGGCGGCCTGCTGTTGCTGTCGCAAGTGGCGACGGCGCAAACACGTCATATCGATGTGCATGTCGGCCAGATCGCCGGCGACTTCAACAGGACATTCAATGAAGTGGTCGGTGCCGGCCGGGCCAATGAGGGTTTGCGAGCGGATTGGCAGCAGCAACTGGCGGAGATTAAACGCGACGCCGGTTTCCGTTATATCCGCATGCATGGCCTGTTATCGGATGACATGGGCGTCTATAAAGTCGACGCGCAAGGCAAGGAACACTACAACTTCCAGTATATCGATGCGCTGTACGATTACCTGCTGAGCATCGGCGTCAAGCCTTTCGTCGAACTGGGATTCATGCCGTCCGCCATGGCCAGCGGCGACAAGACCATTTTCTGGTGGCGCGGCAATGTCACGCCGCCGCGCGATTATGCGAAATGGGGCGGGCTGGTGAAAAGACTCGCCCGGCACTGGACCGATCGCTATGGGCGCGACGAGGTGGCAACCTGGTATTTCGAGGTCTGGAACGAGCCAAACCTGGACGGTTTCTGGGCCGGCAGCCAGGCCGAGTACTTCCGCCTGTACGATCACGCCGCGCGCGCGGTCAAGAGCGTCGACCCGCGCTACCGCGTCGGCGGCCCGGCCACCGCCGGCGCGGCGTGGATCCCGGAAATGATCGCCCACGCCACCGCCAACGATGTGCCGCTCGACTTCGTCAGCACCCATTCGTATGGTGTGAACCAGGGTTACCTCGACGAATTCGGCACTACCGGCACGGTACTCAGCAAGGATGAACGCGCCGTCAGCAACGATGTGCTGAAGAACCGCCGCGAGATCGCCGCCTCGAAGCTGCCGAAGCTGGCGCTGCACTACACGGAATGGAGTTCCTCGTACACGCCGGCCGACCCCACGCACGACAGCTATCACCAGGCCGCCTACATCCTGGAGAAGCTGAAACAGACGGGCGACGCGGCGCAATCGATGTCGTACTGGGTGTTCACCGACATCTTCGAGGAAGCGGGACCGCGCTTCGAAGCCTTCCATGGCGGCTTCGGCCTGATGAACACGCAGGGCATCAAGAAGCCCGGCTATTTCGCCTACCAGTTCCTGAACCAGCTGGGCCCGAAGGAGTTGCGCAACACAGATGCGAGGTCGATCGCCACCGTCGACACCAAGGGCGACGTCGGCGTGCTGCTGTGGGACTACACGCACACGCTGCCCGAAGGGATCAACAACCAGCAGTACTTCATCAAGGACTTGCCGGCCAGGCCGAAGGGCGAGGCGCGCGTCACGCTGCGCGGCGTGGCACCGGGCGCCTATGCGCTGTCGATCTCGCAGGTGGGCTACCGCAGGAACGATGCATACACGGCGTATATCGGCATGGGCTCGCCGAGCCAGTTGACGAGGAAGCAGGTTACCGAGCTGAAGGGCCAGGCCACCGGCGCGCCGTCCGAACGGCGCACGGTGCGGGTCGGCGCCGACGGCACGCTGAGCGTGCCGCTGCCGCTGCGCGAGAACGACGTCTATCTCGTTCAGCTGAAGCGCGAAAGCGCCCGCTGACCGGCCGCGGCCGGCTCGCCGCCGCTGCGACGCATCATGGATCGCGGCCAACAGCGCCGGCGATATCCACGCTGAATAGTTCGCGCCGGGCCGCTCAGGCGTCCGAACGCTGCAGGCAGGCTTGGGCGCTGACGACGTCACGCGTGGTCCCGCCTTCGCGGTAGCGCGCCAGCAGCGGCGCCAGCACCGCGCGGCCGTCCGCGCCTTGCCTGCCGCCCCGGCCTTGCAGCGACAGCAGCTCCGCCAGGCTCGTGGCGGCGCGCAGCTCCCAGGCCAGTGCTCCCTGGCATTGCGCCAGTTCCAATGCCTGCCGGTACACCCTCCCGGCCTGGCCATGGGCGCCCACGCGCACCAGCTGTTCACCCCAGCAGCGCAGCAGCTCGGGAGCCGCCCAGCCGGCGCGGCCGTCCACGGCGCGGGCCAGCGACGCCGGCGTCATCAAGCCCGCGTGCAGCGTGGGCAGCATGTCCAGATGCAAGCCGGTACAGGAAGGATGCCGCGCCAGCGCATCGGCCGGCGCCATGCCGCTGGCGCGGCCATCGTGGCGCTGCAGCGCCGCCTCGAAGGCGCGCGCCCAGAACGACCAGTGCGCCAGCCGGTCGCGCCGGGCCCGTTCCGCCATCAGCGCCGTGCAGCGCCGCGCCATCGGCAGGTCGCCGCTCCACAGGGCCACCGGCACCGCCTGCATGAGCGCGAAGCACAGCGATACCGCATGATCGAGCCGCAGCGCCTCGTCGACGCCTTCGCGCGCGGCCAGCAGCGCCTGGTCGGGCAAGCCCCGGAGCCACAGCACGCGGCCCTGTACGGCCAGCGACGACACGCGCTGGTCGAACTGGAAGCCGGCCGCGCCCGGCGCCCGGCGCGCCGGATGCACGGCCGCGTCGCCATGCACGCGGGCGGCCTGCTGGTCGCCCAGGTAATGCCGTGCCCGCGCCAGCAGGCGTTCGCGCACCTGGCCGGCCGCGTCGATGCCGGCGGCACGCGCCAGCGGGCCGAAACGGTGAGCCAGGTCCAGGGACCGGCCGTAGTCACCCTGCAGCAGCGCGTCCACGTAGCAGCCCCACAGCGCCCGCACGGCGGTGCCGTGCTCGCCGAGCCGCTCGGCCAGCGCCAGCGCGCGGCCGAAGGCTTCGGCGCGCGGCGCGGCCGTCTCGCCGGTATGCAGCAGCGTGTGGCCCAATGCCAGGTGCAGCGTCGCCGCCAGCGGCGCGCCGGCCGAGCCGGCCGCGGTCGCGCAGGCCAGGGCGGGGCCGAGCCGGGCGCGGTAATCGTCCATCATCGACTGGCGATACCACAGCGGCGCCGAGGCCGCCGCCAGTCCGGCGCCCAGCAGCGGCTCGCCGCCCGGCCCGAACGCCCAGTCGAGCGCGGCGCGCACATCGTCCAGGCGCACTTCGTCCAGCGCCGCGGCATCGTGCTCGGCGCGCGCCAGCAACATGGCGCAGTGGCGCAGGTGCTTCTGGGCCACTGCGCCCTCCTCTCCGGCCGCGCGCAGGTTCTCCAGGGCATAGGCGCGCGTCGTGTCCAGCAGGCGGCAGCGCCCGGCCGCGTCCACCGCCACCATCGACTTGGCCGCCAGTTCCGCCACGTGCCCGGCCACGGCCTGTGGGGCGATGCCATGGCCGCCTGCCACGGCGGCCGCGCCTTCGTATGTGAAAGTGCCGCGGAACACGGCGAGCCGCCGCAGCACGGCCTGCTCGGCCGGGGCCAGCAGCGCGTGGCTCCAGTCGAGGGTCGCACGCAGGGTCTGGTGGCGCGGCAGCGCGGTGCGGCGGCCCCGCGTCAACACCGTGAAGCAGTCGGCCAGGCGGCGCGCGAGCTCGTGCACGCCGAAAAACGCGGCGCGGCCGGCCGCCAGCTCGAGGGCCAGCGGAATACCGTCCAGCCGGCGGCAGATCTCGGCCACGGCCGCGGCATTGGCGCCATCGAGCGTGAAGCCGCCGTCGGCGCTGGCTCGCTCGACGAACAGTTGCACCGCGGGATAGGTGGCCAGTTCGGCGGCGTCGGCCGTGGCGGCATGCTGCGCCGGCACGGCCAGCGGCGGCAGGCGATAGACGTGCTCGCCGTCCGTGCGCAACGGTTCCCGGCTGGTGGCGACGATGTGCAATTCGCGCGTGCGGCGCAGCAGCGTGGCCGCCAGCGCGGCAACGGCATCGATCAGGTGTTCGCAACCGTCCAGCACCAGCAGGGTACGGCGCGCGCGCAGGGCATGCGGCAAGGCATCGGCCAGCGCGCCGGCCGACAGGGGCGCGGCCAGGCCGAAGGCCTGGGCCACCACGCCCGGCAACAACGCGGGGTCGGCCAGCGGCGCCAGGTCGGCGCTGTAGACGTGGCGGCCGAACAGCGGCGCAGTGCGCGCGGCCAGCGCCTGCGCCACGGTGGTCTTGCCCATGCCGCCGGGGCCGGCGATCGTCAGCAGTCGGGTGGTGGCGAGCTCGCGCGCGAGCTGGTCGAGCACGGGCGCGCGGCCCACGAGGCGGGACCGCGCCGGTGCCGGCAGAGGCAGCAACGGCACCGGCGGTTCGCCCGGCTCGCCGAGCGGCGCCACGAAGCTGTAGCCCCGGCCCACCACGTTTTCCACATAGGGGCGGTCGTTGCCGAGCGCCTTGCGCAAGGCGTTTACATGAACGCGCAGATTGCCTTCCTCGACGGCCGCGTGGGGCCAGATGCGCGCGATCAGCTCATCCTTCGAGACCACCGTGCCGGCGCGCTCCACGAGCGCAAGCAGCAGGTCGAAGGCGCGGCCGGAGAGACGCACCGGCAGGCCGTCCCGGTACAGCGCGCGCTCGTGCGGCACCAGGCGGAATGCGCCGAATGCCACCTCGTCCATTGCAGGCCGCCACTGCTGTCGGTCCATGTTTCCTTACCTCGAAAGCCGGATTGATTTCCGGCACGGCAAATTTTAACGTAACGGTCACTTGGCGTTAAGGAAGCGCTGATTTATTGCCGGTCGATGAGATCAGTTCGGAAAAACGTGTCCAGCAAGACGTAAATGCCCTGTCATGCCGGGGCATGGCGGCGCATTCGAGACGCAGCTGGGCGCGTTCTTTCAGGGCCGAGACCGCGGCCATGAACGAATCAGCGCTTCCTCGATCATCTGCCACGATCATCTGCCACGATCATCTGCCACTGTTAACACTCACTACCAGACAGGGGGATTCCGATGTACTTGCCCGACCGGACCGCCGCGGTGGCGCTGCCGTTCGCGCTGGCCGGCGCCGAGCAGCGCGCCTGCCTGCTCGACGGCGTTGGCGCGGGCCTCGATGGCGTGCGGCACCGGCTGCCCCGTCAGGCCGCGCTCGATGCCGGCGTGGCGCCCGCCGTCGCGCTACGCCAGCACGACATGCTGCGCCGCTGGCTGGAGGCGCTGGCGGCGGCGCTGCGCGCCGAGACCATGGACGAGCCGCAGCGCACCGTCCCTGTCGGGCCTGTCGCGGCGGTGGGAGCCCACGGCAGCGCGTACGGCCTGGCCGGCATGTATGCGATGGCTGCTCTGGCGGCAGGCTGCCCGGTGCTGGCGCGCGCCGTGCCGGCACCCAGCTGCAGCGAACTGGCCGGATTGATCGCGGCCGCGGCAGGCGCCGCGTGCCTGCCCGGCACGCTGTTCGAACTGGCGGCGGACGATGACGCCCTGCTGGCCCGCTGCGCGGTGCGCGCCGTCATCTGCCGCGCCGGCGCCAGGCCCGTTCCCCGCCTGCTGCCGGCGGTGGCGGAACTGGACGGCAGCGAAACCGCCTTCGTGCTGCCGGGCGCCCTGAATGGCCGCGCCGAGTACCTGGGCCAGCAATTGCTCGCCCAGCCGGGCGCCTGCCCGGTGGTGGTGGCGATCGATGGCGACGGCTTCATCGACCTGCGCGAAACCATCGTCGACACGCTGGCGAGCGGGGGCGCCCTGTGCGCCGGCGGTCCGGCCGGCCTGGCGCCGCCGGCTGGCAGCGGCGCGCAGGTCCTCGACGATGCATCGCGTGGCGCGGCCGTGCCCTTCGCGGAAGTGCCGGCGGCGGCGCTGGTCGCCAATCCGCAACTGGCCGGCGCGCGCCGGGGCGCTCTGCTGGTGCGCTGCGGCGATGGCGCCGAACTGCTGGCGCTGGCCTGGGCACTGGGCCCCCTCTCGTGCGCCAGCGTGCACCTTGCTCCCGGCGACGCCGCGCTGGCAACCGCGCTGCTGCCGGTGCTGGAGCTTGCCGCCCGACACATCCACGTCAACCGCTTCGGCACCGCGCTGCGGCCTACAAGGGCTGCGGCGCTCGACGCGATCGGCCGCTTCCGCCGCCCCGTGTTCCATCATGCCAACGCACCGCATGCCGCATGAGCCGCATGCCCTCCGCGACAAGGAGCCGATGATGATCCATCCCTCTCTCCCCCGCGCCGAAAAGGTCGGCGTGGCACAAATCCGCATGCGCAAGGCCGAACACAGCACCGCGGTACTGGGCTCCTTCGTCGCCGCCGACAAGCTGCTGAAGGCCTGGGCGGCCGCGCGCGACTGCAAGGAATGCGAATTCGAAATCCGCTACCTGGACGGCTACCGCCTCTCGGGGCGCTACCCGATGTGGCAGCGGAACACCGCCCGCCAGTCGCTGGGCGCCCACGTCAGGCGCCACCTGGCCGGCACCCCCGACCGTTTCCTCGACCGCTACGAAATCGAGGACTTCGGCGAACCCTGATACACATTTCCTGAAACCGGGGGCGCAGCAGGGGTTCCAGGAAATGTTTCCGATCGGTTGTCAGGCGGGTGTAAAGAAAGTCACTTATCATGGGTGCCTGGCGGCATGGTGCCGTCGACCAACGAAGATGCCCATGACACTCCCAGCCCCCGAGTCGTCCGTTGCGCATGCGTCGTTCGGGCCCTTTCGCCTCTATCCGGCGCAGCGCGTGCTGCTGCGGGATGGCCGGCAGCTGAAACTGGGCTCGCGCGCGTTCGACATCCTGGCCGTGCTCGCCGAACGCGCCGGCGCCACGGTCGCAAAAGCCGACCTCATCTCGCGTGCCTGGCCCGACACCATCGTCGAGGAAGCGAATCTGCGCGTGCACATCGTGGCATTGCGCAAGGCGCTGGGCGAGACGCCGGCGCGTCGCTACATCGGCAGCGTGGCGGGCGAAGGATACGCACTCATTGCCCCGCTCCAATGGCACGTTCCCGCCGTTGAGCCGCACGGGAACGCCGATGGCCGCGCTGCCGGGCAGGCCGTCGCCGCACTGGCCACGCTGGCGCAGCAGCACCGCCTGCTCACGCTGACGGGCACGGGCGGCGTCGGCAAGAGCACGCTGGCGCACGCGATCGCCCGCCACCTCGGCGCGACGTTCCGCACCTGGAGCACCGACCTGGCCGAGGCGGCCGATCCGTGCGTGGCGCTGGTTGCCGCGATGGGCCTGCCGCCGGGCGTCGACCCCGCCTCGCCGCTGGTCGCGCACATGCGCGAGCGGCCCGTGCTCCTGCTGCTCGACAATTGCGACCGCGTGGTGGCCGCGGTCGCCGCGCTGGCCGAGCGCCTGCTGGGCGCGGTGCCCGGCATCACCATCGTGGCGACCTGCCGCGAGGCGTTGCGCGCGGCGGGCGAACGGGTCCAGCGCGTGGAGCCCCTTGCCTGCCCGCCCGCGGGCAGCCACACGGCGGCGGCCGCGCTGGCCTACCCCGCCGTGGCCCTGTTCGCCGCCCGCGCCGCCGCCGCCCGGGACGGGTACACGCTGGACGACGCGGATGCCACCGCGGTGGCCGAACTGTGCCGGCGCCTCGACGGCGTGCCGCTGGCCATCGAGCTGGCCGCCGCGCGGCTCGCCCTGTTCCAGCCGCACGAGCTGGTCGAGCGCCTCGACGAGCGCCTGCACCTGCTCAAGGGTGGCCGCCGCACGGCGCCGCCCCGCCACCGCTCGCTGCGCGCCGCGCTCGAATGGAGCATCGATTCCCTGACGGCCATGGAGCGCACGGTCCTCGGCCGCGTGGCCGTGTTCCCCGGTTCGTTTACGCTGGCGCGTGCCGTACGGGTGGCGGCTGGCGAAACCGTTGGTGCCGCCGACGTCGAAGACGCCCTCGCCACGCTCGCCGCCAAGTCGCTGCTCGCCACGCACGAGCCGGCCAATCCGCCCGAGTACCTGCTGTACGACAGCGTGCGCACATATGCGCGCTCCCTGCTGCCGCCCGACGATGCCGCCCACGCCCGCTTCGCCGCCGATTGCGCGGCGCTGGTATCCGGCGCCGACAGCGCGCAACGTTACCTGCCGGACGTGCGCGCCGCCCTCGCCTGGGGCTTCGGCCCGCGGGGCGATGCCCCGGGCGCCGCCGCGCTGCTCGCGACCGCCTTGCCCCTGTGGTGGCACGCGGAGGCACTGCCCGAACTGCGCGGCTGGCTGGAGCGGGCGGTGCGATGCGGCGGCGCGCCGGCCCGGCAGGCGGCCCTGCACACGGCGCTGGGCACCGTCAGCGTCTATCTGCAGGGCCCCGGCGCCGGCCAGGCCGCCTATGCGGGCGGCTACGCCCTGGCTGAAAACAGCGGCGACACCGACCGGCTGGCCGACGCGTTTTCCGGCCTCATGCTCGAGCACGTGCTGGCCGGCGACTACCCGGCCGCGGTGGCGCTGGCGCAGCGCTTCCAGGACGGCATTCGCACCGCCAACTCACGCCCCGCGCAACTGATCCACGACCGCTTCGCGGCCCTCGCCCTCCACCTTTCCGGCAACCATGCGCAAGCCGCGCCGCTGGCGCGCGCCGTCCAGAACGGCACGGTGCCGTCCGTGTGCACGCAACGGCGCACTGCCTTGCATACCGATGAAAACGTTGCCGCGAGCGGCGTGCTGGCGCGCGCCCGCTGGCTGCTCGGCCAGCCGGACGAAGCGCTGCGCCTGGCCCGCAACGGCGTGCTGCGCGCCCGCGCGGTCGGCCCCGCACCGCTGTGCCACATTCTGGCGTTCGCCATGTTTCCGATCGCGTGGTGGTGCGGCGACCGGCCCACGGCGGTGGCGGCACTGGCCGAACTGGAGGATGCGTCGCGCCGTTTCCCGCACTGGGAATCGCTGGCGCGCCAGTACCGCCACGGCGTGGTCGAGGACGCGCCCGGCGACTGGCTGGCCAAGGCGCCGGCGGCCGGCCCGCACCGCGAAACGCTCGCCACGCTGAGTCCGCGCTACCTGGACGACGCGCTGCTGCTGCGCGCCGACGGGGGCGGCGCGCGCTGGTGCGCTCCCGAGTTGCGCCGCCTGCAAGGCGAACGGCTGCTGGCCGGGACCGGTGCGGGCGCGGCCGGGCGCACCGATGCCGAGCGGCTGTTCCGCAGCGCCCTGCTGCTCGCCCGCGACCAGGGGGCCCCCGGCTGGGAACTGCGCGCCGCCACCAGCCTGGCGCGGCTATGGTACGGCCGCGGCGCCGTCGCCGGCGGCCAGGCACTGCTGGAACTCGTGCTGGAACGCCATACCGGGGGCCGCGGCACGGCCGACGTGCTGGCCGCCACCCGGCTGCTGGCCCAATGGAAGCTGCAAAAAAAAACCGGCGCCGCATCCCTCGACGCGGCGCCGGCTTCACCGGTCACGGCTTGACCGCCTACAGCCTGACGACTGCCTCCTTGCCGTCGGCGCCGAACACCAGGGCGCCGTCGCGGGCGTCGATGCGGATCGCGTCCTTCGGACCGAAGCGGCCTTCCAGGATCAGCTTCGACAGCGGATTCTCGATCTGCTGCTGGATCGCGCGCTTCAGCGGCCGCGCGCCATACACCGGATCGTAGCCCGCCTCGGCGATCTTCTGCAGCGCCGCGTCGGTGACCTGCAAGTCCATCTCCATGCGCTTCAGGCGCTGCTCGAGGATCTGCAGCTGGATCTTCGCGATCGCGCCGATGTTCTTGTCGTCCAGGCCGTGGAACACCACGATCTCGTCGATCCGGTTGATGAACTCCGGCCGGAAGTGGCCGCGCACCTCGGCCATCACGGCCAGCTTCGTCACGGCCGGATCGGCATCGTCCATCGACTGGATCTTTTGCGAACCCAGGTTCGAGGTCATGATGATCACGGTGTTCTTGAAGTCCACGGTGCGGCCCTGGCCGTCCGTCATGCGGCCGTCGTCCAGCACCTGCAGCAGCACGTTGAACACGTCGTGGTGGGCTTTTTCCACTTCATCGAGCAGGATCACGCTGTATGGCTTGCGACGCACCGCTTCCGTCAGGTAGCCACCCTCGTCGTAGCCCACGTAGCCCGGCGGCGCGCCGATCAGGCGGGCCACCGAATGCTTCTCCATGAACTCGCTCATGTCGATGCGGATCAGCGATTCCTCCGTATCGAACAGGAAGGCGGCGAGCGCCTTCGACAGCTCGGTCTTGCCGACACCGGTCGGGCCCAGGAACATGAACGAGCCGTAGGGCCGGTTCGGGTCCGCCAGGCCGGCGCGCGAGCGGCGGATCGCATCGGCCACGGCGTTGATCGCCTCGTCCTGCCCCACCACGCGCTCGTGCAGCTTTTCCTCGATGTGCAGCAGCTTGTCGCGCTCGCCCTGCATCATGCGCGACACGGGAATGCCCGTCGCGCGCGACACCACTTCGGCGATCTCTTCGGCGCCCACCTGGGTGCGCAGCAGCTTCGGCTTGTCCTTGCCCGTCTCGGTGCCGGAAGATTCGGCCTGCTTGAGCTGCGCTTCCAGCTCGGGCAGGCGGCCGTACTGCAGTTCGGAGACGCGCTGCCAGTTCGAGGCGCGCGTGGCTTCCTCCATCTCCTGGCGGATGCGCTCGATCTCTTCCTTGATGTGCGTGGTGCCCTGCACATTGGCCTTCTCGGCCTTCAGCACTTCCTCATAGTCGTTGTACTCGCGCTGCAGCTTGGCGATTTCCTCGTCGATCAGGTCCAGCCGCTTGCGCGAGCCTTCGTCCTTCTCGCGCTTGACGGCTTCCTTCTCGATCTTCAGCTGGATCAGCCGGCGCTCCAGCTTGTCCATCACCTCGGGTTTCGAATCGATCTCGATCTTGATCTTCGACGCCGCCTCGTCGATCAGGTCGATCGCCTTGTCGGGCAGGAAGCGGTCGGTGATATAACGGTGCGACAGCTCGGCCGCGGCAATGATCGCCGGGTCGGTGATCTCCACCTTGTGGTGCAGCTCGTACTTGTCCTGCAGGCCACGCAGGATCGCGATGGTCGCTTCCACGGTCGGCTCGTCGACGAGGATCTTCTGGAAGCGGCGCTCCAGCGCGGCATCCTTCTCGATGTACTTGCGGTACTCGTCCAGCGTGGTGGCGCCCACGCAGTGCAGCTCGCCGCGCGCCAGCGCGGGCTTGAGCATGTTGCCCGCATCCATCGCGCCCTCGGCCTTGCCCGCGCCCACCATCGTGTGCAGCTCGTCGATGAACACGATCGTCTGGCCTTCATCCTTGGCCAGCTCGTTGAGCACGCTCTTCAGTCGCTCTTCGAACTCGCCGCGGTACTTGGCGCCGGCCAGCAGCGCGGCCATGTCGAGCGACAGCACGCGCTTGCCGCGCAGCGAGTCGGGCACCTCGTTGTTGACGATGCGCTGGGCGAGGCCCTCGACGATGGCGGTCTTGCCCACGCCGGGTTCGCCGATCAGCACGGGGTTGTTCTTGGTGCGCCGCTGCAGCACCTGGATCGCGCGGCGGATCTCGTCGTCGCGGCCGATCACCGGGTCGAGCTTGCCCTGGCGCGCCCGTTCCGTCAGGTCCAGCGTGTATTTTTTCAGCGACTCGCGCTGGCCTTCCGCTTCCTGCGAATCGACCTTGCCGCCGCCGCGCACCGCATCGATCGCCGTTTCCAGCGCCTTGCGGGACAGGCCGTTTTCCTTGGCCAGCCGGCCGGCGTCGGATTTATCGTCCGTCAGCGCCAGCAGCACCATCTCGCTGGAGACGAACTGGTCGCCGCGCTTCTGGGCTTCGCGGTCGGCGAGGTTGAGCATGTTGACGAACTCGCGGCTGACCTGCACATTGCCGCCGGTGCCGGACACCTTCGGCAGGCGCTCGATCGCGCCTTTCAAGGCGGCAGCCAGCCCGCCGACATTGACGCCGGCGCGCTGCAACAGCGAGCGGGTGCTGCTGTCGTCCTGGTTCAGCAGGGCCGTCAGCAGGTGCACCGGTTCGATATACGGGTTGTCGTTGCCGACGGCCAGGCTCTGGGCATCGGCGAGCGCTTCCTGAAGTTTTGTAGTGAGTTTGTCTTGACGCATGGCGCTTGGCTCCAAATTTTATCTAACGATAAAGTGCGGATGCGCGAGCGCATTTTCAAGAACCCCGGGTCACACCCGGTGCAGGCTTATTTCGCCTTCACTGCCGCCTTTACTGGCGCCTTCACTGCCGCCTTCACTGCCGCCTTCACTGCCACTTCGCCAGCGCCTCGTCATCCGACACCCGCGCGTCGACCCATCGCGCGCCTTCCGGCGTGGTTTCCTTCTTCCAGAACGGCGCCTCGGTCTTCAGATAGTCGATGATGAATTCGCACGCGGCGAAGGCATCGCCGCGGTGGGCGGACGTCACGGCCACCAGCACGATCTGGTCGCGCGGCAACAGCGGCCCCACGCGGTGGATCACCAGCGCATCGTGGATCGGCCAGCGCGCGCAGGCCGTGTCGATGATGCGGTCGATCGACTGTTCCGTCATGCCCGGATAATGCTCGAGTTCCATCGCCGCCACGTGCGAGCCGTCGTTCAGGTCGCGCACGGTGCCGACGAAGGTGACGACCGCGCCCACTTTCGGGTTGTCGTGGCGCAGCCGCGCCACTTCCGCGGACAGGTCGAAATCCTCGTGCTGCACTTTGACGCGCGAGGCGTTCATGCGCGGATCCGCCATCAGCGGCCCTCCGCGCCGATACGGCGGAACAGCGCCTCGATCCGGCTGGCAGTGCGGTCGTCCAGCAGCGCCGGCAGCGCGCACAGCTGCGCGAACTGCGCTGCCTGCGACGCGCCGCCCGCCTTGTGGCCGGACTTCAGCGAATCCTGCAGCACCTCGACCTGCATCCTCAACCGGTCGCGCGCGAACTCGGGGCCGCTGTCGATACCGGCCACGATCTCCTGGCGCAGCACTTCGGCCAGCAGGCGCGCACGATTCGCTTCCAGCGTGGCGGCATGGGCCGCGCGCACGGCAGGATCGCCCGCGGCGGCCTGCAGGGCGGCGTTGAAGCGGCCGTGCAGCGAACGTTCGTAGTCGGGCGGTAGCGGCGGCAACGCCGCCCAGCGCCCTTTCCAGTTCTGCTCGTCGACCGGGCCGGGCGCGGCCACGGCGTTTTCCAGCGCCTGCACCAGGCGCAGCTTGTCGCGCAGTGCATTGGCCTGGGCGGCGCCGGCCCGCTTGCGGATCGCATCGGCCTCGCCCTGCAAGGCGGCGACGGCGGCGCGATAGCGCTGCTCGATACGCTGCTCGGCGGCACGCGGCACGGGGCCGGTGGCATGCCAGGCGCTCGCGGCATCGCGCAGCGCCTTCACGATCGCGGCCTGCCGCGCCTTGTCGTCACCCTCGAAGGCGAAGTTCTCGAGCTGGGCGCAGATCGCCTCGCGGGCATGCAGGTGGGCCTTGCGTTCGTGGTCGGCGGCATGGGCGGACTCCTTGCGGCGGGCAAAGATCGTGTCGCAGGCGGCGCGGAATTTCTGCCACAGCGCCTGTTCCTGGCGCCGCTCCAGCGGCAGCGCCTTCGCATGGCCCTGCCACGCTTCCTGCAGGCCGCGCAGCGTGTCCACCGTGTGCCGGTCGGCCGGATCGAGCTTGTAGACTTCCTCGATCAGCTGCTCGCGGCGCGCCACCTCGATCTTGCGCTGTTCCTCGAGCGGGGCCATCAGGGTTTCCATCGCCTTGCCGAAGGCGGTGTCGAGCCGCTTCTTGTCCTTGCGGTCGATCGTGCCCAGCCGGCTCCACGCCTGGCGCAGGCGCTGCGAGCTGGAGGCCAGGCTGCGCCAATCCTCGCGGGCCGCCGGCGAATCGGCGATCAGCGCATTCACCTCGTCCACCAGGGCCTGCGCCCTGGCGGCATTGGCATGGCGCTCATCGGCCAGGTGGCGGAAGTGCGCCGCGGCCGGCGCATAGGCGGCCGTGCAGGCCGCATCGAATTTCTCCCACAGGCTCTTCGGCGCCGCGCCGGACACGCTGTCCAGCGCCTTCCACCGTTCGCGCATCGCGCTGACCTTCTTGGCCAGTTCGCTCATCGACAGGTTTTGCGCCGGCAGCTCTTCCACGGCGTGCACCAGCTCCTCGCGCGACACATTGCCGCCCCAGCGGGCCCAGGCCGACAGGCGCTTGAATTCGGCGCGTACGTGCGCGAGGCGTTCCGATTGCTGGGCCGTCAGGCGGCCCGTCTTGCTTTCCTTCAGCGTCTTGTCGTGCTCGGCGGCCACGTGCAGCTGGCCCTGGGCCAATGCCGCTTCCATCGCGTCGACCAGCGCCATGAAGCGCTCGTTCGCCTCGCGGTCGGCCGGGGTGATTTTCTTTTCCTTGGGCGGGCGCTGCGGGGCAACCGCCGGCGCGTTCGCCCCGTCGGTCGCGGGCTCGTCATGCGCCACGCCCTCCTGCCCATCGGCCTGGCCGGCCGCCTGCTCGGGCTGGGGCTCGCCCGCAGCGGCAGGCGCGGGGGCAGGAGCAGGAGCGGGAGCGGGCGGCTCGGCCACGGGTGCCGCGCGCACGAGCGCGGCACGGGCAGCCTCGAGCGCCGCTTCCACATCCGTGCGCAGGTGCCGCGGCAGCGACGCGTGTTCGGGTGCCGCCAGCCGCGCGGCATGCTCGGCGGCCAGGCGTTCCAGTTCCTGCGCGGCTTCCTCGCCGCCCGGGGCGGCGGCCAGCTTGCGCAGCGCGGCCAGCGCGTCGATCGTGGCGCGCTGCAAGTCCACCTGCGCTTCGAGGCGTGCGCTCAGCGCGGCGCGTAGCCGGTCGAACTCGGCTGCCAGTTCCGGCGGCGCATCGATCACTTTCCACAGGCGGTCAAGGTCGGCCACCAGGTTCGGCGTCAGCTTCTCGTCCTGCAGCAGGCGCTGGGCCTGGGAAATGCTGGCCTCGGCCTGGCGCTGTTCCATCTGGCGGTGGCGGATCGCGTCAAGCCGGGCCTGCATCAGCTTGGCCACGCGCCGGTCCGTATTGCGCACGGCCTGCTGCACCTGTTCCAGCGCGGCCTGTGACACCACGTGCTCGGCCGCGGCCAGCCGCACATCCGCGAACTCGCTCTGCAGGATCAGCTCGACGGCAGCGGCTTCGTTACCCGCGAGCGCACGGGCGGCCGCGGCCTGCTCGGCGCGGCGCGCTTCCTTGCCGTCCTGGCCGCCCTGGCCGCCCTGCCCGCCAGCCGCGCCCCTGCTTGCGCCGCCACCTTTGTCGCCGCGGCCGCCCTCCGCGTTCTGCCCCTGCGCGGCCTGCGGATCGGTGCCCTTGTCGCCGGGCCGCTTGAAGAGGAATTCAAACATGATGTGCTATGGATGGATCAAAACCGCCATCATAGCGCAGCACCGCTTCGAGCGGCGTCGCGACCTGCGGCCGAGACCGCCAGACCACCGGGCTGCCGGTACGCCGGGCCGTCAATCGCCCGCGGCGCGCTGGAGCGGCTCGCCCGCCGCGCGCGGCAGCGCGCGGGCGCGGGCCCGCACGGCCGGCATGCGGATGTCGATCGAGGCGACCGGTTCGGCCGGCGGCGCCAGCCGCGGCACCAGCGAAATCACGTCGGCCTCCTCGCCATTGCGGCGCGCCTCGGCCACTTGCGCGTCGTGCGCCAGCAGCTTGTTGGCGATCGCGAACCAGGCCTCGCCACAGATAGTGCTGCGGGCGATTGCGAACAGTTCCTGCTCTTCCTTTTCCAGCCTTTGCAGCAAGGCCGTGCAAAAACTGTCGACGGCATTGCAGAACGACGATACGTGCTCGGCGGCATGTGCCTCGCCTTGCGGCTGTTCCACGCCATCCTTCAGGCGCCGCACCACGTCGAGCGCCAGGGCGTTCAGGCGCGACAGTTCATCGAGCAACTGGTCGGCGCGCTGGGTCGCCTGGCGCAGGGCCGGGATCAGGTACAGCTCCACCTTGCGCCAGCTGCACGCCTGATACAGCCGTTCCAGCGTTTCGCATGCGTATTCAAGCTGGGACAGCGTCAGGCTGTGCTGCCGCGTCAGTGTCGATTGCACATATTTCTGGAAAGAAAGCAAACTGAGCCGAACATTGGCTTGTTCGACGGACAGCGCAACCAGAGCATAAGTGGCCGTTAACATTCTCGCTCCCGGGAAGACGGATAAAACGCGACTGGCTGAGAAAGGCCGCGTGGAAACACAGAGTGTAAATAAGAGCGACACAGCCGCTTTGACACAGCGCAAGGTTGGCTACGGAGTTTCCGAGCTCGCTAGGATGTTTTCCCATGCAAGGGTATGGTCAGCAAGACAGTGCCCGCCTCGCCGCCGGGCTGCACCGTGCCGCCGAAACGACGCACAAGTTTCTGCACTCCAACATTCTCGGCCAGCGCATCGCCCGCCAGCGTTTCCGTGCCGCGCGCCCGGAAGTAGTCGACCAGCTTGCGGAACAGGATCACGCCCAGCCCCCGGCCTTTCAGGTCGGAACGCACGGTGATCGCGAACTCGGCGCGGCGGTTGTCCGGGTCCGCCACGGCGCGCACCACACCCAGCGTTTCGGGCTGGCCGTCCGCCCCCGTGCGGGTGGCGATGAAGGCCATGGCCCGGTCGTAGTCGATCTGCGTGAGCCGGGCCAGCTGGGCCGGCGGCAGTTCGCGCAGCGCCGAGAAGAAGCGCAGCCGCACGTCCTCCGGGTCCAGCGCGGCAAAGAAGCGCATGTGGGCTGGCGCATCCTCCGGGCGGATCGGCCGCAGCACCAGCGCGGCGCCCTGCCAGTCGACCGTCTCGGCCAATGCCTGCGGATAGGGGCGGATCGCCATCGCGCTTTCCGGCCGCGGCGGGCCGAGCACGATGCGCGCGGCGCCGGCCGTCACGGTGGACGCCGCGCCGGCCGCCGGCGCCGGCAGCACCGGGTCCAGTTCCAGCTCCACCACTTCGCACAGGTCGGTCACCAGGTCGGCCACCTGCACCAGCGCGCGGCAGACCGCTTCCGCGTCGGCCAGCGCGCCGCCGGCGCGCGTGCGCGCCACGATGTCGCGCGCCAGCACCATGTTCAGCGGCGGCAGCCCGGCGGCGCGGTCGCGCGCGACCCGTCCCGCGGCACCCCCCAGGCCGAATTCGAGCGCGGGCCCGAACACCGGGTCCATGTGCACGGCAATGCGCAGCGGCGGCGTGTCGTCGGCGCGCGCATCGTTGCCGGTTGCGCCCACCGCCAGGCCGTATGCCCCGAGCACCGTGGCGCACTCGCCGTCGTCCAGCACGGCCCGGCCGGCCCGGCGCGCGCCCGCGACGATTGCACGCGCGGCCCCGCGCCCGGCCTCGCCAGTGGCCGGCACCCCGGCCGGCACTTCGATCAGCAAGGCCTGGTTGCGGCGGTACTGCACCACCTGGCGGAACGCACGCACGGCCTTTTCCGGCGTGTCGTAGGTGGCCAGTCCGGCGTCGGCGAACACGGCCCGGGCCTCGGTCGCTTCCTCGCCGCCCAGCCAGCACGACAGCACGGTCTGGCGCGCCGCGCGCACCAGGGGTACCAGCGCGCGCGCCACGTCGCGGCTGCCGGCGGCGGGGGTGGGCACGTGCACCAGCAGCAGCGCGTCGGCCTGCGGCTCGTCCAGCAGCGCGCGCACGGCCGCCACGTGCCGTGCCGTGTCGGCCAGCGTGCCGATGTCGAGCGGGTTGGCCGGGGCCACGCCTTCGGCCGCGAGGGGCTTCAGGGCGCGCAGCGTGGCCGGCGCCAGCTGCGCGAGGCGCCCGCCCGTCCATGCCAGCGCATCGGTGGCCAGCAGGCCCAGGCTGAAGGCATTGCTGACGACGGCCAGGCGTTCGCCGGCGAGCGGCCGGGCGCGCGCGACCGTCTGCACCGCGTCGAACAGGTCGGCCGACGAGTACACGCGCAGCATGCCGGCGCGCCGGATCGCCGCATCGACGACGCGGTCGGCGCCGTCGTCCGGCCCCGCGCCGCGCCCGGACTTCAGCACCACCACCGGCTTGCCGCGCGCGGCGATGCGGGCGGCCGACATGAACTTGCGCGCTCCCGCCACGCTTTCGATGTGCAGCACGATGGCCTGGGTGTCGGTGTCACCGGCCAGCCAGTCGAGCAGGTCGGCCACGTCCACGTCGCCCCCCTCGCCCACCGACACCACGCGCGAAAAGCCGATCTGGTGTTGCCGCGCCCAGTCCAGCACGGCCGTCATCAACATGCCCGACTGCGACACGAAGGCGGTGCGCCCCTGCCGCGCGCCGGTATGGGCCACGCTGGCGTTGACGCCGGCCGCCGGCCCGATCAGGCCGATGCCGCCGGGGCCGAGAATGCGCAGCAGGTGCGGCCGCGCCGCCTTCAGCATCGCCGCGCGCAGGGCCGGCGGCAATGCCGTGAGCACGATCGCCGCGCGGGTGCCGCGCGCGCCCAGGTCGGCGACCAGGCCCGGCACCGTGTCGGCCGGCGTGCAGATCACGGCCAGGTCGGGCGCGGCCGGCAGCGCCGCCACCCGCGCGTAACACGGAATGCCCAGCAGCTCGCCGTACTTCGGATTGACGGGCCACAGCGCGCCGGCGAAGCCGCTGGCCGCCATATTGTCCAGCACCGTGGTACCGATCCGCCCCGGCTTTCGCGACGCCCCGATCACCGCCACCGAGCGCGGTTCGAACAGGCGGTCCAGGTGGCGGATGCTCATGGGTTCACCAGCGCGCGAAATGCTGCTCGGTCACGCCGGCCAGCTGCGCCACCATGCGCTTGGGCGCATCGGGACTGCTCCTGACCCAGCCGGAGAAGGTGCCGAACGGCTGCACGTAGCGGCTGGCGGCGATGCGCAGGTTGCGCGCTTCGCGCCGCGCGGCAAGGGGCGTGAACATGAGGTCCAGGCAATCGTCCTCGGTAAACACGCGCCACGGTTCCAGGGGTTCCTTGCCGTCGTGGACGAAGCGGGCCGCCGCCAGCGGGTACACGCCGCCGTCGAGCCACAGCGCGTTTTCCTGCGCGCCGAAATGGCCGGCCTGCAGGTTGAAGCCCAGCATGGCATCGTGGCCCGAAGCCCAGCGCCAGGCCGTCTGGCGCGCCAGCAGGCCGTTCGAGTAGTCGATGCTGGCGATACCGCCCTGCAGCGGATATTCGCCGCGCCACGTGCGCACTTCGCCTTCCAGCGGCAGACCCGGAGTCTTTTGCGTGGCGTGCACGGCGCCGCCCGGCACGGCGCCGCAGGCGACCAGCGCCGGCGCCGGCGCGGCGCCGAAGCTGGCATCGATCTCCAGCCACGGGCTGCGCAGCGACAGCCCCTGCGGCCCAAGGTCGATGAACACGCCCTTGCGCGAAAACGTGCTGGTACCGGTGCCGTCACGCGCCAGGGTGGCCGAGAAGCGCCCCGGCAGGCCGTCCTGCGAGAAGTTGGCCAGCATGTCGCCGTCGCCGCGTTCGAACGCAAAGGCGAAGCAGGTCGTCATCCACCCCAGGTCGACGATGGCGACCGAACAGAACATCTGTTCCGCGACCAGTGCCGCGTAATGCCAGCGCTTGTGGTGCAGCCGGCGCCACAGCGCGCCGTGCGCGTACGGCGGCGCCAGCCGCTCCCAGTCGCAGCCGCGCAGGATGCCGGCATGGCGGCCCAGCGCGGGGCGGCCGTCGGCGCCGACGATGCGTTCCGGCGCCGGCGGCAGCACTGCGATGGGCGCGGTCATGGGGCGGGCATCTTGCATGGCAACGTAGGGTTCAATCCGGCAAACGGTGGTCGATGGTGAAGCGAGCCATTCTAATGGATGTCGGGCGCGCGCCGCCGCATGGCTGCCGAGGGCAAAATACCGGAAGGTAAGTAACCAGCGGGGAACGGGTGGCGAAGGAAGGAACGAGCGCGCTGCGCAAGCTGTACCGGGCGATGCTGCTGCCGGCGTTCGCGGCCGTGCTGTTGGCGGCCATGTGGGCCGCCGCCTGGTGGCAGATACGGCAGGAGCAGGCCGACGCACGGCATGAAGCCGTGCTGCTGGGCCATGCGCAGGCGCGCACCCTGGCCGAGAACACCGGCTTCGTGCTGCGCCAGGCCGACCATGCCACCCAGCTCTTCAAGCTGAAGTTCGAGGAGACCGAGGGCGCGCTGCGTTTGCCGGAGTTCACGCGCCGCAACGGCCTGCTCGCTTCGCTGCTGCCGGCCCAACTGGCGCTGCCGCTCGCGCTGTACGGGCCGGACGGCCGGCTGGTCGACAGCATGCATGGGGCATTCTCCCCGCAGGCGGCGGGCGAAGGCTGGTTCCGCGCCCTGGCCGGCGCGGATGGCGACAAGGCCCGGTTCTCCACACCCGTCGTCGAGGCGGCGGCGAGGGAATGGCGCATTCGCGTCGCCCGCCGTCTCGATGGCGCCGGCGGGGGCTTCGCCGGCGCCATCGTGATGCTGGTGGACCCCGCCATGTTCATCGAGGACTATGACCGGCTGGACCCCGGCCCCGGCGGCTTCGTGGGCCTGCTGGGCCGCGATACCGGCCTGTCCACCAGCCGCGTCGACGAGCGCGTGTTCAACGACGATACGCTGACGTTCGGCCCGGCCCGGCGGCCGGCCGATCCGGATGAGGTGGCGCCGCGCCACCCGGTCGACGGCACCCCGCGCATCTACGCGGCACGCGACATGCCGCGCTACGCCCTCACGGCCGTGGTCGGCCATGCCGAGTCGCATGCGCTGGCGCGCTTCGAACGGCGCCGCGCCATGTACCTGGGCGCGGTGGCGCTGGCCTCCGGGGTCGTGCTGGCGTTCGTGGCCGCGCTCGTGCAGCAGGCGCGGCGGCTGCGCAACAGCACCCGCGCCGCGCGCGAAGCGCAGCGCCAGCAGCGCGCGGCAGCCGACGCCAGCCTGGACGCGGTATTCCTGCTGAAGGCTTGCAGGGAGGCGTGCGGCGGCGACTTCATTCTCGTCGACGTCAACGAACGGGGTGCCGCGATGCTGGGGCATGCACGCGGGGAACTGCTGGGGCAGCGCATCGGCGTGCTGGTGCCGGCCTGGCGCGCCGAGGGTTTCCTCGACAAGTACCGCCGCGTGCTGGACACTGGGCAGCCGCTGGAAGAGGAGTTCGAGATCCGCAGCGGCACGCCGCGCTGGCTGCTGCACCAGATCGTGGCGATCGGCGACGGCGTAGCCGTCACCACGCGCGACATCACCGAGCGCAAGCAAGCCGAGCTGGCGAGCCGGCAGCAGCAGGCACGGCTGCGCACGCTGGCCGACATGATGCCGGCCATGATCGCCTACGTCGACCGCGACGAGGTGTACCGCTTCCAGAACCTAGTGTACGAGCGGGAGTTCACGCGCATGGGCGTGCGCGCGGTCGGGCGCAGCGCACGCGACATCGTGGGCGAACGCCGCTACGCGAGGCTGCAGCCCTGGGTGCGGCGCGTGCTTGCCGGCGAGACCGTGACGTTCGAGGAGGAAGAGGAACCGGATGCCGACGGGACCGAACGCAGCTTCGAGGTGCGCTACATCCCGCAGTGGGACGAGGCGAAAAGCACCGTGGAAGGGTTCCATGTGGTGCGCACCGACGTGACCGCGCAGCGGCGCGAAAAGCAGCACCTGCTGCGCCTGTCGACGATCGATGCGCTGACGGGCCTGACGAACCGTGCCGGCTTCATGGCCCGCCTTGCCGCCGCCATGCACGCCTGCCGCGCGCACGGCACGCTGATGGCCCTGATGTACATGGACATCGACCGCTTCAAGCCGGTCAACGACACCCACGGCCACGGCGTGGGCGACGCGCTGCTGAAGGCGTTCGCCGGGCGCCTCACCCACGCGCTGCGCGACACGGACACGGTGGCACGGCTGGGCGGCGACGAGTTCACCGTCATCCTCGAAGGCTTGCAGTGCGCCGCGGATGCCGAGCGCACCGCTGCCAAGCTGGTGGCCGCGGTGGCCGCGCCGTTCGACCTGGACGGCATTCGCGCCGACATCTCGACCAGCATCGGGGTGGCGTTCTACCGCGGCGGCGAGCTGGCCCCGGCCGAGCTGCTGGCGCGGGCCGACGCGCTGCTGTACGAAGCCAAGGAGGCCGGCCGCAATACCTTCCGCACGGGCGGCACGCTGGCCAGCAGGCACCCGGACGTCACCGTGTGAAACGCGCATTATCGTGCGCCATTGCAACGCCCATCTTTGTATACTCCGGGGATCGCCGCGCGCGGCTCATTCACAGGAGCAACGATGAACGAATACCAGGCTTGTCCCGGGCTGCGCCGCAAGCGCACGGCGCTGTCGGGAGTGGCGGCATTGCTCGCCGTAGTTGCTTGCACCAGCGCAAGCGCCGAAACCTATACCATCACCACCCGTACCATGGGCAATACGGCCGCCTTCAACCTGCCCGGGTTCTTCCCGCAGGGTGACCTGGCCGGCGCCCGCAGCTTCGACTTGACCGTCACCAGCGTGTTCGACAGCGCCAACGTCCTCTCCAGCACCGACAATCTGTGGATGCAAGCCAGCGATGCGGCGCTGCAGATCACGCTGCGCCTGGACGGCGAAGTGTTCAGCCTGGATGGAACGGGCCAGGTAAGCTCCCAGGTCCTGTCGGACACGGATGGCACCGGCCGGACCACGAAGCGCTTCTACCAGAGCGTGAGCCTCGACCCTGCCACGTTCGGAGACTTCGCCACCGTCCAGCAATATGTCTTCCTGGGCGCCGACCAGTTCGCGATCAACTCCGTGCTCGAGCCGGCGCTGGCGTATTACGCCAACCCCTTGACCAAGGGCTTCTCGATCGTCAACTCGACCATGCAGCCGGACGGCTCCCTTGCCCTGGCGGGCGACGCGGTCGGCCGCGCCGACCAGTTCTCTTACCAGTTGGCCGTTTCGGTGCCCGAACCGGCAACCTACGCGATGTTCGGCGCCGGCCTGGCGCTGCTGCCGTTCGCCGCGCGGCGGCGCCGGGCCTGACCCGGCCGGGCTGCCGGGGCGTGACGCGGCCACCGGCAGCGCGCGCGATGCGCTACACTGTCGCGCTTCCCGTTCCGGCAATTTCACTAGCGTCCGATGCGCCTGCTGCATACCTCGGACTGGCACCTGGGCCAGTCGCTCCATAACTTCGACCGGCACTACGAGCACCAGTGCTTCCTCGACTGGCTGCTCGAGACGATCGTGGCCGAACAGGCCGACGCCCTGCTGATCGCCGGCGACGTGTTCGACAACGCCAACCCGTCCGCCGCCTCGCAGCGCCAGCTGTACCGCTTCCTGCGCCAGGCGCGCGCCGCCGCCCCCGGGCTGGACATCATGCTCGTGGCCGGCAACCACGACTCGCCCGGCCGCATCGACGCGCCCGGCCCCCTGCTGGAAGAACTGGGCACGCGCGTGGTGGGCAACGTGGAGCGCACGGCCGACGGCGCCATCGACGTGGCGCGCCTGGTGCACCCGCTGACGAACCGCGACGGCGCGGTGGCCGCCTGGTGCCTGGCCGTGCCGTTCCTGCGGCCCTCCGACGTGCCGCGCGTCGAGGAAGGGGGCGACGCGTACCTGGCCGGCATCGCGGAACTGTACCGGCAGACCCTGGCCCATGCGGAGACGCTGCGCCAGCCGGGCCAGGCGATCGTGGCGATGGGCCACTGCCACATGGTCGACGGCCAGATGTCGGCCGATTCCGAGCGCCGCATCGTGATCGGCGGCACCGAGATGCTCCCGGCCGGCATCTTCGGGCCGGCCATCGCCTATGCGGCGCTGGGCCACCTGCACCTGGCCCAGCAGATCGGCCGCCACGCGCACATCCGCTATTGCGGCAGCCCGCTGCCGCTGTCGTTCTCGGAAGTGCACTACCAGCACCAGGTGCTGCGCATCGACCTCGACGGCCCCGCGCTGCGCGAAACGGTGCCGGTCCATGTGCCGCGCGCCGTGCACCTGCTGCGCGTGCCCACGCGCCCCGCCCCGCTCGAGCAGGTGCTCGACGAGCTGGAAGCGCTGGACTTTCCGCTGGCGCCGGCCTATGCGCAACCCTACCTGGAGGTGCGCGTGCGGCTGGACGCGCCCGAACCCGGACTGCGCGCCCGGATCGAGGCCGCGCTGGAGGGCAAGCACGTGCGCCTGGCCAAGATCGAGACCACCAGCGGCCAGCGAGGCGGCGGCCTGGAAGAGGCGGCCGTATCGCTGGACCAGCTGGCGCAATTGCAGCCGGCCGAGGTGTTCGCCCGCCTGTACCGCCAGAAGTTCGGCGGCGACGCGCCGGACGACCAGTTGAGCGCCCTCGCCGAACTGCTGCTGGAGGATGCGACGCGATGAGGATCCTGCGCATCGGCGGCCGCAACCTGGCCTCGCTGGCCGATGAATTCTCGGTCGATTTCGGCAGCGATCCGCTTGCCTCCGCCGGCCTGTTCGCCATCAGCGGCCCCACCGGCGCCGGCAAGAGCACGCTGCTCGACGCCCTGTGCCTGGCCCTGTACGACCGCACGCCGCGCCTCGTGCATGCACGCGGCAAGACGCCCGACGTGGGCGATCCCATCGGTTCGGATGACAGCCGCACGCTGCTGCGCCGCGGCACGCCGGAAGGGTATGCCGAAGTCGATTTCGTCGGCAGCGACGGCGTGGCCTACCGGTCGCGCTGGAGCGTGCGCCGGTCCCGCACCAAGGCCAGCGGCGCCCTGCAGCCGACGGCAATGACGCTGCACAAGCTGCCCGAGCTGCAGCCGATCGGCGGCACCAAGACCGAGGTGAAGGCCGAGATCGAAGCGCGCATCGGCCTGAACTTCGACCAGTTCACGCGGGCCGTGCTGCTGGCCCAGAACGAGTTCGCCACCTTCCTGAAGGCGCAGGACGACGAGCGCGGCCTGCTGCTCGAAACGCTGACCGGCAGCACGATCTACAGCGACCTGTCGCGCCGCGCCCACGAGCGCCACAAGCTCGAGGCGCAGGCGCTGCAACAGATGCACGCGCGGCTGGCCGACCAGAAGCCCCTGTCCGGCGATGAGCGCCAGGAAACCGAACGGCAGGCGCGCGAGGCCGAGGCGGCGCTGGCCGTGCTCGACGCCCGCAAGGCCGCGCTGGAGACGGACCTGCGCTGGCACGAGGGCGCCGCCCGCCTGCTGGACGGCATCGCCGAGGCCGAGGCGACACGGCAGGCGCGCATCGCCGCCGTGGAAGCGGCGGCCCCGCGCCGCGCCGCGCTCGACAAGCTCGATGCCGTGCAGGAAGCGCGGCCGCTGCACGATGCCGTGCAGCGCGTGCAGGCCGACCTGGCGCAGGCGCAGGCCGCCATCGCGCGCTGCGGGCAGGAAGCGGCAGCGGCCGGCCAGGCCCAGGCCGCCGCGGCCGCCGCCCAGCAGCAGGCGGCGCACAACGTTGAAGCGGCCGAGGCGGCACGGCGCGACGCCGGGCCCCAGCTGGACCGGGCCAAGGCACTGGATGCCCGCATCGAGGCGATGCAGCCGCAGCACGTGCAAGCGCGGGCCGCGCGCGACGCGGCGGTGGCGGCCGTGACGAAGGCGGCGGCCGCGCTGTCGGACAAGCGCAATGAACGGCGCAACCTGGTGGCCGGCCAGGAGTTCGGCCATACATGGCTGGCAACGCATCGGCACTGGGCGGTGCTGGGCCAGCAATGGCCGCGCTGGGAAGAGCTGTTCACGCAGGCCGGCCGCGCGGCGCATCACGGCGCGGCGATCGGCGCGAAGCTGGCCGACGCGCAGCGGCGCGCCACCCGCCATCGCGACGAGGAGTTGGCCGCGCAGGCGGGACTGGCCGCCGCAACGGAAACCTTGCGCGCGGCCGAGGCCGAACGTGCCGCGGCGGCCGTAGCGCTGGCCGCCTTCGACGCCGAAGGGCTGGGCCTGCGGCGGGCGGAACTGGAAGCGCGCCGCGACGCGCTGCGCGAAGCCGAGCGGCTGTGGCTCGACCTGGCAACCAAGAACGAGCGCCACGCGGCCCTGGCAGCCCAGGCGGACCAGCTGGAACGGGCCCGCGCCGATGCGCAGGCGCTGGCCGACGGCGCCGGCACCGAACTCGCGGCCGGCAAGGCCGCGCTGGCGCAGGCCGAACGTTCGCTGGCCCTGGCCGAGGCGGCATGCGGCGAAAGCGTGGAGCAATTGCGCGCCGCGCTGGAAGACGGCGCGCCCTGCCCCGTGTGCGGCTCCGTCGAGCATCCCTATCACGGCAACGACCGGCTGCGCGGCATGCTCGATGCGCTGCGCGCCGACGTGGCGCGCTGGCGCAGCGCACAGGACCGGCTGATCGGCCAGGAAGCGACACAGCGCGCGCTGGCCACGTCGAGCGCGAGCCGGCTGGAACAGGTGCGCGGGGAACTGGCCGCGCTCGCTCCGGCGCAGGCGGCGATCGCGGCGCGCTGGCAGGCCGCCTTGGCTGGCATCGACGACGCAGCGGACGGCGGCACCGCCGTGACCGATGCCGACCGCGCCGCGTGGCTGGCCGCGCGCCTGGCCGCCGCCGCGGCGCTGTTGCAGGACGTGGCGCGGCAGGAGCAGGCGCTGCGGCAGGCGGGCGCGGTGCGCGACCGCGCCCAGCAGGCCTGCGAACGGGCCGCCGCGGAACAGGCGCGCTGGCAGGCCGGCGCCGCCACGGCCGCGACGGCATTGGCCCAGGCACAGGCCCAGGCCGAGGCACTGACATCGCAGCACATCGACGCCGTGCATCATCTCGACGCCCTGCTGGACGACCTCGATGCCGCGTTCGCCGATGCGCCGGATGGCGGCGAGGGCTGGAAGGACGCCTGGCGCCAGGACCCGGAGCATTTCCACGCACTGCGGCAGGCGGAGAGCCGCCAATGGCAGAAGCAGCAGGTTGACCTGGAAGAGCGCGCCGCAAGGATCGCCGCGCTGGACATCGAACTGGCGGCCCTGCAGGAGGCCCATGCGAAAGTGGCGGGCGACGAACAGGCCGCCCGCGCCGCCTTCCTGGCGGCGGACGAGGCACTGCAGGCCGCCCGTGCCCAGCGGGTGGCGCTGTGGAATGGGGCGCCGGTGGGCGAGGTGGAAGCGCGGCTGCGCGCCGCCTGCGAGGCGGCCCATGCCGCCCTGCGCACCCAGCAGGAAGCCGGCCAGCAGGCTGCCCAGCAACGCGCCCGCTGCGACGAGGCGCTGGCGCAGGCGCGGCGGCGCTCCGCCGAACTGGAAGAGGCATCGCGGGAGGTACAGGGCAGGCTGGCCGAGTGGCTCGACGCATTCCATCGCGACCATGCCGAGCCGGACCTGTTCGCGCCCACGGTCGCCCTGGCCAATCAGGTGGCCTCGATGGACGAGCTGCTGGCGCTGCTGGCCCATCCGCTGGAGGCGATCCGCGCCGAGCGGCACGCCTTGCAGGCGCTGGACGAGGCCATTGCGCAGGCCGTGACCGTGCTGCGCGAGCGCGAGGCGCAACTGGAGCGGCATCGCGCCACGGCGCCGGACGGGTCCGAGCTGGGTGCAAGTCCCCTGCGCGAGGCGCTCGAAGCGCTGACAGCCGAGCGGCGCACGGCCCAGGAACACGCGTCGGCCCTGAAGGTGGCGCTGGCGCAGGACGACGAGCGCCGCCGCCGCGCCAGCGCGATGCTGGCCGACCTGGAAAAGCAGGAAGCGGGCGAGCGGCGCTGGGCCCGGCTGGCGGAACTGATCGGCTCGGCCGACGGCAAGAAGTTCCGCAACTATGCCCAGCAATTCACGCTGGACGTGCTGCTCGGCTATGCCAATGCCCACCTGCGGCAACTGGCTCCCCGCTACCAGCTGCTGCGCATCGACAACCCTTCGCAACCGTCGCTGGGCCTGCTGGTGCGCGACCTGCACATGGGCGACGACCTGCGCTCGGTGCACTCGCTGTCCGGCGGCGAATCGTTCCTCGTGTCGCTGGCGTTGGCGCTGGGCCTCGCATCGCTGTCGTCCAACCGGGTGCGCGTGGAATCGCTGTTCATCGACGAAGGTTTCGGCAGCCTGGATGCGGAAACGCTGCGCGTGGCGATGGATGCGCTGGACAACCTGCAAGCCATGGGCCGCAAGGTCGGCGTCATTTCGCACGTGCAGGAGATGACGGAACGGATCGCCACGCGTATTCTCGTGCAGCCCGGTGCGGGCGGGCGCAGCCATGTGAGCGTGGCCTGATAGAATGGGCGCTCATAGTTCCCTGGTTTCGATAAGCATGTTTAAAGCTCCACGCACCCTGACGTTCAAATGCGCGAAATGCGCCAAGGCGGTGAAAGTTACCGTTCAGAAAGTATCTGCCTGCTCGCACATCACGCCGTACTCCGGCGTGTGTTCCTGCGGCGAAGTGAAACTGCACGCCATCGGGCAGGCGGACGCCGTGCAGGCGTACCTGGCCTCGAACGGCCTGTGGACCCACCACCACTGACGTCCTCAAGTATTCGGCCAACGTGTCGATGTAGAGGGACACTGTAAAAAGAGGCCAGCCATGTCTTCGCTCTCTCCACTCGGCACCCGCCAGTACCAGAACACCGCCCTCACCGGCTCCACCCAGCAGGGCGCGCGCGGCAATGCCGCCGTGCCGCAGGCGGCGGCCACGAAAGCCAGCAGCGACGTTGCCCTCTCGTCGGGCGCGGTCGACCTGCAGCAGCGCCTCGATTCGCTGGGCAACGACACCATCGACCTGGCCCAGGGTTTCCTCGGCAAGTTCGCGCAGCAGCTGCTGGGCGACGGCGCGAAGGGCGCCACGATCGCGTTCGATTCCGTGTCGCTCGAAACGTCGGCATCGGTGGCCGCCGGCGTGATGCGCGGTGAAGGCGCCAAAGGCGTCGGCAAGGCATCGGCCTTCAGCCTGAACGAAAGCTCGCAATTCCTCGGCAAGGGAACGATCACGCTCGCCGACGGCACCAAGTACGATTTCGAGGTGGAGGTGCGCTACGAAGCGTCGATGTCGGCTGGCTTTGCCGGCACGGACGAGGAGCCCGGGAAGACGGCGTTGCAATTGCCGGCATTCGAATTTCCCGAGATCGAGTGGCCGGGCAGCCTGGGCGACCTGTTCAAGCTGATGGACAAGCAGATCTCCGGCGACGTCAAGGATGGCGAGAGCGGCGATGTGCTGGGCAACCTGTCCGTGCGGCTGATGAAGCTCGTCAACAGCGCGCAATCGCTCGACACGTATGCCCCGCCGTCGCCCGTGAAGGCGTATGTGGACGAAGCGGCAACGGACAGGACGCCGGCGCCGGTCAAGGTGCCGGACAATGCACAGGCGCCGGCGAAGGTGCCAGTGAAGGTGCCGGACAATGCGCCGGCGCCGCAATCGGCGGCCAACATCCCGTTGACAATCTCGACCACTCCGCCGCCGGGCGACGAAGCCTGACCGGCTATAATACGTGCCACCGACCGAAACCGCCGTGCAGGCGGTTTCGCCGTTTACCACCCTTCAGAACTGGCACGACATGGAAACCACCCTCCTCCACTGGACCGAACAAGGAACCGACCGTTCCGCCCGCTGGCATTCGGAGGCAGGGATGCCGCCGCCGAAGCGTGTCGTGGTCGCCGACGACACGATGAACGCCGACACGGCCTACCGCCTGGCCTGCGAAGGCACGGCGCTGCTGTGGCGCGGCGACTTCCAGAATGCCCGGCAATTGCTGCAGGCGCTGGCGCGGCGCGCCGACGGCAAGCATGGCAAGGGCAAGAAAAAGCCGGCCAAGGTGCCGGCCACGCCGACCGAAGCGTTCCACCTGCACCGGCAGGCGCAGTCGCAGCGCGCGCGCACGCTGGCGATGCTCCTGATTCCATTCGAGCCCGGCTACACGATCCCGCTGCGCCGCGCGCCGGACGTGAAGCTTGCCTGCAACGAGGCCTATGGCCGCGGCGAGGATGCATTCGTGATCTCGCTGCGCGAGCTGCTGGGCCTCGTCGGCGCGCACGAGTGGCGCAAGGCCGGGGTGGAGATTCCGGCGCTGGGCGCGCGCATCCATCCGCACTACGGCGTTTTCTCGCCGGTGCGGGGCGAGTACGTTCAACTGGTGGCGGAGACGCCGCTGCCGAAGAAGACGGATGTGGCCTTCGACATCGGCGCCGGCACCGGCGTGCTCTCCGCCGTGCTGGCGCGGCGCGGCGTGCCGCGCGTGATCGCCACCGACATGGACCGCCGCGCCCTCTCCTGCGCGCGCGATAACATTGGCCGCCTAGGCCTGGAAGACCAGGTCGAGCTGCTGGAAGCGGACCTGTTCCCGCCCGGCCGCGCTCCGCTCGTCGTCTGCAACCCGCCGTGGGTGCCGGCGAGGCCCGGCTCGTCCATCGAGCATGCGGTGTACGACCCGGACAGCCGCATGCTGAAGGGCTTCCTCGCGGGCTTGAAAGACCACCTGGCCGAGGGTGGCGAGGGCTGGCTGATCATGTCCGACCTGGCCGAGCACCTGGGCCTGCGGCCGCGCGCGCAACTGCTCGAGTGGATCGCCGCGGCCGGCCTCGTCGTTCTGGGCCGGCAGGACGTGCGGCCGGTGCACCCGAAGGCCGGCGACGCGACCGACCCGCTGCATGCAGCGCGCTCGGCCGAGGTGACGTCGCTGTGGCGGCTGGGGGCCGCTTGAACCGCCGGGTCAGGCGCGCTTGAGGAAGCGCCCGACCCGCGCCTCCAGCAGGCGCACCAGCGCGGGGTCCATGTATTCGTAGTCGTCGGGGATGTCCAGGCAGACCACGCGCTTGCCGTTCAGGTGGCTGCGGAACCGTGACGAGAGGCGGTTGCGGTGGGTCTTTTCCATCACGAAGATGATGTCGGCCCAGGCCACCTGCTCGGTCGAGAGCGGAATGTCCGCATCGGCGCCCAGGCCGGCCGAATCGGTTTCCACGCCGGGCCAGCTGGCAAAAACGTGTTCCGCCGTCGGGCTGCGCAGGCGGTTCTGGGTGCAGATGAAGAGTGCTCGGGTCATGATCGTTCAGCCAGGGGCTTGGTCAGGCGCGAAAGGACGATGCCCGATTGCTCGGCGGCGCCGCAGGGCATGCTGCGCCCCGATGATGAGCATCGCAAGGAAAGCAGTCGAAGCAAAACTGCCGTTGTTTTGCAACCAGCTCGGCAGTACCACACACCGCCAAGCCCTTGATTCTTCGAGTGTTGCCAAAATTCGGGGACAGTCCCCGAATTTTAGCAACATTGCTGTCGTGACAGTGCATTTTCCAGCCGCGATGGCGGTGAGCACTTCGATGCCGAGCATGGCCTTGCACAATACGCAGTGAGCGTATATAATTCTTGCCTCAGACGCGGGGTGGAGCAGTCTGGCAGCTCGTCGGGCTCATAACCCGAAGGTCACAGGTTCAAATCCTGTCCCCGCAACCAGAATTCGAAAACCGCCGGTTTCAGTGATGAAGCCGGCGGTTTTTCTTTGTGCCCGTGTCTTTATGCCCGACATAACGCGCCGCAGCGGGCGACCAGCACATCGTGAACGTGCTCGCGCACCTGGAAGCCTCGCCGCAGTGGAAGGACATGGCAGTGGCCGTGACGTTCGACGAGAACGGCGGCTGGGGGCCATGTCGCACCGCCGAAGGGCGACCGCTGGGGCCGGGCTCGCGCGTCCCGGCCATCGTGGTCTCACCGTTCGCCAAGCGGGCAACGTGGACCACGACTTCTATGTCACCACGTCGATCCAGCGCTTCATCACGCGCCGCTCCGATCTGCCGCTGCTCGAAGGACTGGCCCTGCGCAACAAGGCCTTTGCCGAACGGGGCGCGCAACCGCCGGGCGACCCTGACCGCGGCGCTGGCCTTCCGCTGACGGGCCGCCCGCCGCACAAAAGGTTGGCGCTGTGTTACACTGCGCGCCGCTTCAGATGAAAAGCCCGACTGACATAGCCGGGCTTTTGTTTTTGCACGCCACACGATGAGAGACAAGAAAGACAACGCGACGCTCGACCTGCCTGGCTTCGGCCCGGCCGCGCCGATGGAGCCGGAGCCGAAGGCGCCGCCGCCGCCGCGCGTGCGTCGCGCCCCCATCAAGCAGGAACAGCTCGAACTGCTCGCGCCGACCGACGCGACCGGCCTGCCCATCTGGCAGCGCGACGAGCACCTCGACGTGACCGGCCTGCCTGTCTGGCGCAAGGACTGAGCGCGGCCCGCCGGGCCACCCTGTTAGACTGATTCACCTCTTTTTGCCCCACGGGCCCCGCCATGACTTCCTTCGCTTCCCTGCCCCTTTCCGACGCCTTCCTCGCCAACCTCGAGACGCTGGGCTACCGCACGATGACGCCGATCCAGGCACAGAGCCTGCCGCCCGTGCTGGAAGGCCGCGACCTGATCGCGCAGGCCCAGACGGGCAGCGGCAAGACGGCCGCCTTCGGCATCGGCCTGCTGTACACGATCAACCCCGCGTGGTTTGCCACGCAGGCGCTGGTCATGTGCCCCACGCGCGAACTGGCGGACCAGGTGGCGAACGAATTGCGCCGGCTGGCGCGCAGCACCGGCAACATCAAGGTGCTGGTGCTGACGGGCGGCTCGCCGATGCGCCCGCAGATCGCCTCGCTGGAACATGGCGCCCACGTCGTGGTGGGCACGCCGGGCCGCATCCGCGACCACCTGTCGCGCCAGACGCTGGACCTGTCCACGATCCGCACGCTGGTGCTCGACGAGGCCGACCGCATGACGGACATGGGCTTCTACGACGACATCGCCGCGATCGTCAAGGAGTGCCCGAAGCGCCGCCAGACCTTGCTGTTCTCGGCCACCTACCCGGACGATATCCGCCAGGCCACGGAGCCGTTCCTGGCCGACCCGGTCGAGGTGGTGATCGAGGCGCAGCACACGCAGGCGACGATCGAGCAGCGCTTCTACGAGATCGGCTTCGACGAGCGCGACGAAGCGGTCGCGCGGCTGCTGCGGCACTTCAAGCCGGCGTCCGCCATCGTGTTCTGCAATACGAAGGCGCATTGCCGCGAACTGGTCGACACGCTGCGCGCGCAGGGCTTCTCGGCGCTGGCGCTGTACGGCGAACTGGAACAGCGCGACCGCGACGAGATCCTCGTGCTGTTCTCCAACCGCAGCTGCCAGATCCTGGTGGCCACGGACGTGGCCGCGCGCGGCCTCGACATCTCCGACCTGGAAGCGGTGATCAATGCCGACGTGTCCAAGGACGCCGAGGTGCATGTGCACCGCATCGGCCGCACGGGCCGTGCGGGCGGCAGCGGGCGCTCGCTTACCCTGTGCGCGCCGAACGAGAAGAAGTGGGTGAAGGCGATCGAGGAATACCAGAACGCCCCGGCCGAGTGGCACCCGCTGGCCGAACTGGATGCCGACGATCCGGGCCACGGCGATCCGGCGCCGATGCTTACGCTGTGCATCAGCGGCGGCAAGAAGGACAAGCTGCGCGCCGGCGACGTGCTCGGCGGCCTCACCGGCGACGCGAAGCTGGCCAAGGAACACGTGGGCAAGATCAACGTGACCGAGTTCCAGACCTATGTGGCGATCGACCGCAGGGTCGCCCACGATGCGTTCGCGCGGCTCAACGCCGCCAGCAAGCTGGCCGGCGACTTCGGCACGTTCAAGGGGCGCAACTTCAAGATGCGCTTCATAGACGTATAAGCGCGGCGCCCGATTATTTCTCCATCTTCGGCAGCAGCGCTGCGAAGATGCCCAGCAGCGGCAGGAACGATGCGAGGCGGTACACCGTGACGATGCCGGCCACGTCGGCGATGTGCCCCATCGCCGCGGCGCCGATGCCGCTGACGCCGAACATCAACCCGAAGAAGATCCCGGCGATCATGCCCACCTTGCCCGGCACCAGTTCCTGCGCGAACACGACGATCGCCGAGAACGCCGACGACATCACGAGGCCGATCACGACCGACAGCACCGCCGTCCAGGGGAGGTCCGCATAGGGCAGCGCCAGCGTGAATGGCGCCGCGCCCAGGATCGACACCCAGATCACGCGCTTGCGGCCGATGCGGTCGCCGATCGGACCGCCGGCGAAGGTGCCTGCCGCCACTGCCGCGAGGAACAGGAACAGGTACATCTGCGCCGTGTCCACCGACACGTGGAATCTCTCGATCAGGTAGAACGTGTAGTAGCTCGACAGGCTGGCCATGTAGATGTACTTCGAGAACACGAGCATCGCCAGGACGGCCAGCGCGCCGATCACCTTCCCGCGCGGCAGCGGCGATGCGTGCTGCACGGCCGCCTTGCGGACGGCGCTCTTCAGGTGACCGCCATACCAGCGGCTCACGCCCACCAGCACCACGACGGCGACCAGCACGAGCAGCGTGAACCAGGCAATCTTGCTCTGCCCGTGGCCGACGATGATCGCGGCGGCCAGCAGCGGCCCCAGTGCCGACCCGGCATTGCCGCCGACCTGGAACAGCGATTGTGCGAAGCCGAAGCGGCCGCCGGATGCGAGGCGTGCCACGCGCGAGGCTTCCGGGTGGAAGGTCGACGAACCGACGCCGATCATCCCCGCCGCCAGCAACAGCATGGGGAAACTTCCCGCGGTCGCCAGCAGCCCGACGCCGGCCAGGGTGACGCACATGCCGATGGGCAGCAGGAAGGGCAGCGGGCGCTTGTCCGTGTACAGGCCGATCCACGGCTGCAGCAGCGAGGCGGTGCACTGAAACGTGAGCGTGATCAGGCCGACCTGCGTGAAGCTCAAGGCGAATTCGTGCTTGAGCAACGGGTAGATCGACGGCAGCACGGCCTGCACGCAATCGTTGAGCAGGTGCACGAAGGCGACGGAAAACAGGATCTGCAGTATGGCGCCCTGCTGCGCCGGCGCGGCGGCGACGGGTGCTTTCGAAGCGTTGGTGGTCATGGCAACGGACAATGATGAGGTCAATGGCGGGGCTTGCCAGTGTATGATGTTCGGGCCGAACGCTTCTTCCAATTTTCGTCGCCAAAGTGACACTCCTCGCCTCCACGCTCTATTGCCCGCGGTTCCAGGCGCTGCCGCGGCCGGTAACCGCCGTGCCATCCGAAGCGCAACATGGCGAGCACGTGGTACCGCACAGCCACTCGTGGGTGCAACTGCTGTATGCGAGCGAAGGTGTGGTAAGGGTGCGCACCGACCTGGGCGTGTGGATCATCCCGCCGCGGCGCGCCCTGCTGATCGCGCCGGGCATCGTGCACGAGCTGACGATGCTGTCGCGCGTGAACATGCGCACCCTGTACATCGATGCGGCCGCCGCGGGCGCCCTTGTCGAGGGTTGCCGCGTGCTGGAAGTGAGCCCGCTGCTGCGCGAGCTGATCCTGGCCCTGTCAGCCGAGCCGGTCGACTACGCGGTACCGGGCCGCGGCGAACAGCTGGCGCAGCTGATCCTGTCGGAGCTGGCATCGATGGAAACCGTGCCGATCGCCGTGCCGTGGCCGCGCGACCGCCGCCTGCAGGCGCTGTGCGCGGACATCATGGCCGACCCGGGCAGCCGCCGCGCCCTCGAAGACCGCGCGCTGGATGCCGGCGCCAGCGCCCGCACGCTGATCCGGCTATTCCCGAAGGAGACCGGCCTGCACTACCGGCAATGGGTGCAGCAGGTGCACCTCGCCCACGCCTTCCCCATGCTGGCCCGCGGCGAAAGCGTCGCCACCATCGCAGCCAGCCTCGGCTACGCCAGTCCCAGTGCCTTCACAAGCATGTTCCGGCGCCTGCTGGGCAAGACCCCGCAGCATTACCTCACCGAATGGCGCGGCCCCGGCTGACGCCTGTCCCGCTCCATGCGGCTGAGCTAGTCGCAATACAACACCGGGGACTGTCCCTGCCAGCGGGGACTGTCCCTGTTGAGTGTCCCTGTTGAGTGGCGCGGCCCCGGCTGACACCGGTCCTGCCCCGTACGGTTGAGCTGGTCGCAATACAACATCGGGGACTGTCCCTGACACCGGGGACTGTCCCTGTCGTGAGTTTGCGACGCGGCTTAGCGGGTGATGGTGGCGGGGAATGTCGGGGCGCGGCGGTGGCGGGTGGCTTGTTCGAAGGCGTAGGCCATGCCGATCAGGGCAGCTTCGGTGAAGGCGGCGCCGACGAACGACAGGCCGACGGGCAAGCCGTGCACCTGGCCGGCGGGGACCGTGATGTGCGGGTAGCCGGCCACCGCGGCGGGCGACGAGAAGCTGCCCGAGAAGTGGTCGCCGTTGACGAAGTCCGTGAGCCAGGCCGGGCCACCCGTCGGCGCGACCAGCGCATCGAGCCGGTAGTGCTTCAAGGCGCGGTCGAGGCCTTCCTTGCGCGCATAGCGCCGGCTGTTGGCCAGGGCGGCGCGGTAGGTTTTGCTCTCGAGCCCATTCTTCGTCTGTGCCTGTTCCAGGTATTCCTGGCCGAAGTAGTTCAGCTCGGTCGCGGCGTTGCGCCGGTTGAACGCGATGACGTCGGCGATATTCGCGACCGGCGCGCCGGGCGCGTAGTCGCGCAGGTAATCCGCCAATCCCGCCTTGAATTCGTACAGCAGCACTTGCAGCTCGCTGTCGCCATACTTGTCCGTATTCGGCACTTGCACGTCGACCAGCTCGGCGCCCCTGGCGCGCAACACGTCCAGCGCCTTGCCGATCGCGCCATCCAGGTCATGGTTGTAGCCGAAGAAGTTGCGCGCGACGCCCAGCCGCTTGCCGCGCAACGCGTTCGGGTCCAACGCGGCGGCGTAGTCCACCCGCCTGGCATTGGCGGTGACCGCATCCCGCGGGTCCGGTCCGGCCATCGCCGCCAGCAGCAGCGCGGCGTCGGTGACGCTGCGCGTCATCGGCCCGGCCGTGTCCTGCGATGCGGAAATCGGAATGATGCCGCTGCGGCTGACGAGGCCGACCGTGGGCTTGATGCCGACCAGGCCGCAGATCGATGCGGGCGACACGATGGAGCCATCCGTCTCCGTGCCGACGGACAGCGTGGCGAGACTGGCCGCCATCGCGGCCGCGGAGCCTGAACTGGAACCGCTGCAGTTGCGGTCGAGCGCGTACGGATTGCGGGTCAGGCCGCCGCGGGCACTCCAGCCGCTGGTCGAATGGGTCGAGCGCATGTTCGCCCACTCGGACAGGTTGGTCTTGCCCAGGATGACGGCGCCGGCCCGCCGCAGCTGCGCCGTCACGTGCGCGTCGCGCGCGGCGCGCACGCCTTGCAGTGCCAGCGAACCAGCCGTGGTACTCATCTTGTCGGCGGTCGCGATATTGTCCTTCAGCAGGACCGGAATGCCATGCAGCGGGCCACGCAGCTTGCCGGCCTGCCGCTCGCGGTCGAGCGCGCGCGCGATCTGCGGCGCGTCGGGATTGAGTTCGATGACGGCGTTGATGCGGGGACCGGCCTTGTCGATCTTCGCGATCCGGGCGAGGTAGAGCGCTACCAGCGCCTGCGACGTGAGCTTGCCGGCAGCCATCAGCTCCTGCTGGCGCCGCACACCGGCCTCGAGGACGGCATCCGGCGCCGCTGCCGCTTTCGCCCCTGCCGCCCCTGCCGCCCCTGCCGCCCCTGCCACCCCTGCCGCCCCTGCCGCTCCTGCCGTCGCTTCGGCCGCTCCCGCCATCGCGGCCATGCCGCCCGCCGCCACGCCCAGCCTTACGAAATCCCTGCGCTCCATCCGATCCTCTTCGCCACGGTCAATCGCGCAAGCATAGCAGCCCGGCAGCAACATGAACATGCGCGGCGCCCGCAAAGCCGGGACGAAAAAAAACGCCGCGCGAGGCGGCGTTCTTTTGCAGCGATACGCGAAAGCTTAGTTGCGGATCACGCGCTTGTATTCGTTGGTGCGGGTGTCGATTTCGATGAAATCGTCCTGGCTCACGAACAGCGGCACCTGCACGGTGTGGCGCTTCGATTCGATCGCGTTTTCGATCTTGGCTTCCTTCAGCACGTTGCCGGACGTGTTGCCCTTGACGGCCGGCTCCGAGTAAACGATCTGGCGCACGATGGTGGTCGGCAGTTCCACGGAGATGGCCTTGCCGTCGTAGAACACGGCTTCGCATTCCATGCCGTCTTTCAGGTAGTTCAGCGCGTCGCCCAGGTTCTCTTCTTCGATTTCGTACTGGTTGTACTCTTCATCCATGAACACGTACAGCGGATCGGCGAAGTACGAGTAGGTGACCGGCTTCTTGTCCAGGATGACCACGTCGAACTTGTCATCGCCGCGGAACACGTTTTCCAGCGGAGCGTTGGTCAGAAGATTCTTCATCTTCCACTTGTAGGTGAAGCCCGTGCGGCTCGAACCGTTGACGTCGGAGCGCAGCACGATGAAGGGCTTGGCGTCAACCATGATGATGTTGCCAACACGAATTTCTTTTGCGGGTTTCATAAGAGAGAGTACCTACTAAAAATGGGTTTCAGTAACCGCTCATCATACCATGTTCTTCATACGGCGCCTACCGCAGGGAACGGGCGAATGTCAGCAGATTCGAGGCCAGGTCGCCATTTTCCAACATCGCATTTTGCCAATTGGCAGAGCGGCATGCCAATTGATCGATACTGCCGGACAAGCTTTGCCAGAGGCCCTGCCAATCCGTATTTTCTTCAACGCCGTTGAATGCCAGCGTGAATCGTTCGAGTGCCTCGAATTGAGGGCCAGCCTCGCCATTGCAATAGCGCGATATAAATGCGCGCAGTTTTTTATGGTGCAGGTTTTCATCCTGCGGATAAATGTGCCAGATGAATGGACGATTTGCCCACTGCGCCCGCACGAACGAATCCTCGCCCCGCACGATATTCACGTCGCAAGCCCACAGCAGCCGGTCGTAATCGGGCTGCGGCACGAATGGCAGGACCCGCACCGTCAGCATGCCTTGCGTATGCACCGCACCGGCCACCGGATCGGCGCCCAGGAAGGCGCGCACCTCGTCCCTGGCCACGCCCTCCGGCACCAGGCATGCCACCGGTGAGCCACCCTGCCGCCAGGCATCGAACAGCCCGGCCACCGGCCCGTGCGGGTAGCAGAACAGCGATACCTTGCATGCGGCCTGCTCGGCGGCAGTCAGGCCGACTTTGCCGAGAAAGGTCGACACCGCCGCCGGATCGCCCCGGTACCGGTCGCGCTCTTCAAGCAAGAGCGCCTCGCGCAGCAGGCCGCCCGTCCTGGCTGTAAAGCCGGGAAAGAAGAAATGCTTCGTCAACGGCAGGCGCGGATGCATCGACGGCAAGGTGTGGCATCCCTCGACCCACTCCTCGGCAGTCAAGCCTTCCAGGTTCAGCCACACGGGCTTCGATTGCCGTTGCGCCATCGCGGTCACGTAGCCAGGCGGAATATCGACGGCAAAGAATTCGATGACGATGTCGGCCACGTCTTCGGGGAACCAGGTACCCTCCTGGTCGCGCCAGTGATAGATGGCCACGCCCTCCACTTCCTGGGCCGGCGCATCGGGAGACACCTGAGGGCAGATACGCTCGAAGCTCTTCAGGTCGTCCACCCACAGGGTCACGGCAATGCCGTGCTCGCGGACCAGTTGGCGTGCGAGACGCCAGCAGATGCCGATATCGCCATAGTTGTCGACGACCTTGCAGAACAGTGCGAGCGTAGGATTCATGGCGGGGACCCGTAATGACAAAGCCGCACTGGAACTGGCGTTCCGAGTGCGGCCCGATATTCTTGGCGTCCCCACGGGGATTCGAACCCCGGTACTCACCGTGAAAGGGTGATGTCCTAGGCCTCTAGACGATGGGGACCCTGGACTGGCTTTGACATTTCTTCCCAAAAAACGAAAACCCGTTTCTCGAAAAGCTTGGCGTCCCCACGGGGATTCGAACCCCGGTACTCACCGTGAAAGGGTGATGTCCTAGGCCTCTAGACGATGGGGACGTCGTAAAAGCGTGCGCGCATTATAGCACCGGGCCGCGAGACGTTACAAGGGTGAAAGTCGTACTGCCCGGCAAGAGCACTTGCCGGATTCCGTCACGGTGCGGCACGGGTCAGCCGGCCAGGCCGCTGCGCAGCAGGTGCACGTAATCGGACTCGGCCGCCATCAATCCCGCCAGCACGAGGAGCGCCGCTGGGGGAATCACGACCACGCAGATCAGTGCCAGCCGCTCCCAGCGCAGGTGCATGAACACGGCCACGATCAGGGCTGCCTTCGCCATCATCAGCGCAAGGATCAAAGTCCAGCGCAGCACGCCTTCCAGGTGCAACACGTCGACGAGATACGACAACGCGCTGAGCACGAAGAGCAGGCCCCACACTTTCAGGTACATCGCCACCGGATGCTGCTGGCCTTCCATCATGCCCTCCTCACCACAGGTAGAACAGCGCAAAAATGAACACCCACACCAGGTCGACGAAGTGCCAGTACAGGCCGGCGATCTCGACGATGTCATACCCCTTGCGCTCGTAGGCACCTCGCGCGACGCGCCACGCCACGATGGCAAGATAGATCACGCCGGCACTCACGTGCAGGCCGTGGAACCCCGTGATCATGAAGAAGCTGGCGCCGAACTGCGCCGAGCCCATCGGGTTACCCCACGGCCGCACGCCTTCCGCGATCAGCTTGCTCCACTCGAACGCCTGCATGCCGACGAACAGCGCGCCGAACGCGACGGTCAGTGCCATCAGGGCGGCGCAGCGCCTGCGGTCGCGCCGATAGGCATGGTTGACGGCCATCGCCATGGTGCCGCTGCTCGAGATCAGCACGAAGGTCATGATGGCGATGAGGATCAGCGGCAGGTGGACACCGCCGATGGTCAGCGCGAACACTTCGCTGGGGTTCGGCCACTCGGTCGTGGTGGCCATGCGCACCGACATGTAGCCGGTGAGGAAGGTGCCGAAGATGAAGGTGTCGCTGAGCAGGAAGATCCACATCATCGCCTTGCCCCACGGGACGTGGAACATCTGGCGGTCGCCGGACAGGTCGGCCGCCATGCCGGTCCAGCCTGCCTCGGCCGGCAGCGGGGCCGCATGTGCCGCGGTGGCGTCGGGTTGGGCGGACATCGTCCCTACTCCGTCAACGTACCGGGATGCCGACCGCGGCGCAGATATCGCGCACCACGCTCGGCGTCATCCAGAACAGCAAGGCGAACACGGCCAGCCACAGCAGCAGCAAGGCATGCCAATAACGCGCGCACAGCGCCAGGCCTTCGGCAAGCCGGGCGCCCTCGTCGGCCCGCCAGCGCGCCAGCACCCAGGCGGCCGCCAGCATGCCGCCGGCCACGTGTACGATGTGCAGCCCCGTCAGCATGTAGAAGAAGGCGGCAGCCGGCCCGGCCGTGACGTCGAGCTGTTGTGCCGACATGGTGCTCCACGCCCATAACTGGCTTCCGACGAACGCGGCCGAGATTACCCAGGCGAGCACGCCGAGCCGGCCGGCCCGCGACTCGCGCTGCCGCCGCGCGGCCCGCGCGGCCATCAGCCACGCGGCGTCGCCGGCCACCAGCAATCCCGTCGACAGCCACAGCTGCCACGGCACCGGCGGCAGCACGCGCCAGTCCTCGTAGGTGATGCGCATCAGGTAGGCGGCGCCAAACAGCGCGAACAGCGTGCACACGACGCCGATGAAAGCCCACAGGCCCACTTCCCGGGTGTTGTAGGGTGCCGGTCCGGAACCGGGCCAGTAACCATCCGGCACGAAGCCCGAGCGGAAATCGCTGGACAACCACTTGCGCAGCTTCATGTTCGTAGCCCTCCTTCGACCGGACCAGGGGCGCCCGGCAGCGCGCGGCCGCCCGCGTGTTCGTCGTCATCAGGCCCTGCCTCCGGCCCCACGTTCTGCGGCAGGTAATCCCCTTCCGGGCCATCCCGGCCATACCCGTACGGGCCGCGATACACCACGGGCAGTTGCGGCCCCCAGTTGCCGTGGACCGGTGGCGTCTGCGGCGTTTGCCATTCCAGGCTGGCGGCGCGCCAGGGATTGGCACCGGCCGGCCGCCCGCGCCGCGCACTCCAGGCCAGGTTAAACAGGAACAGCAACTGCGCGATGCCGACGACGAGCGCCGCCACCGTGATGAACGCGTTCAGCGACTGTGCCGAAGGCGGGATGAAGTTGTAGTTGTCGTAGGCATAGTAGCGGCGCGGCATGCCGAGCAAGCCCAGGTAATGCATCGGGAAGAAGATCGCGTAGGCACCGAGGAACGTGATCCAGAAATGCAGCTGCGCCAGGCCTTCGTGGTACATGCGCCCGGTCACCTTCGGGTACCAGTGGTAGATGCCGCCGAACACGGCCAGCACGGGCGACACGCCCATCACCATGTGGAAGTGGGCGACGACGAAATAGGTGTTCGACAGGGGAATGTCCACGCTGACATTGCCGAGGAACAGGCCGGTCAGCCCGCCGATGAGGAAGGTGCTGATGAAGCCCAGCGCGAACAGCATCGGCGCCGTCAGGTGGATGTCGCCGCGCCACAGGGTGAGCGTCCAGTTGTAGACCTTCAGCGCTGTAGGCACCGCGATCACGAGCGTGGTGATGGCGAAGAAGAAGCCGAACCACGGGTGCATCCCGGACACATACATGTGGTGCGCCCACACGACGAACGACAGCGCGCCGATGATGACGATCGCCCAGACCATCATGCGATAGCCGAAGATGCACTTGCGGGCGTGCACGCTGATCAGGTCGGAGATGATGCCGAACGCGGGCAGCGCCACGATGTAGACCTCGGGGTGCCCGAAGAACCAGAACAGGTGCTGGAACAGCAGCGGGCTGCCGCCGCTGTAGTTCAGCGGCTGGCCCATCGACACGATCGCCGGCATGAAGAAGCTGGTGCCCAGCACGCGGTCGAGCAACATCATCACGCCGGACACGAACAGCGCCGGGAACGCCAGCAGCGCCAGGATGGTGGCGATGAAGATGCCCCACACGGTAAGCGGCATGCGCATCAGCGTCATGCCGCGCGTGCGCGCCTGCAGGATCGTCGTCACGTAATTCAGGCCGCCCATCGTGGCGGCGACGATGAACACGAGCAGCGAGACGAGCATGACGACGATGCCTGCCTCGACGCCGGGCGTGCCTGGCAGGATGGCCTGCGGCGGATACAGCGTCCAGCCCGCGCCCGTGGGGCCGCCCGGCACGAAGAAACTGGCGCACAGGATCGCGACGGCGAGCAGGTAGAACCAGAAGCTCAGCATGTTCAGGTAGGGGAACACCATGTCGCGCGCGCCGACCATCAGGGGAATCAGGTAATTGCCGAAGCCGCCCAGGAAGATCGCCGTCAGCAGGTAGATCACCATGATCATGCCGTGCATGGTGATGTACTGGTAATAGCTGGTGGGGTCGATGAACTCGAACTTGCCGGGAAAGCCCAGCTGCAGGCGCATCAGGTCGGACAGCACGATGCCGATCACGCCCACCACCAGGGCGGTCATCGTGTACTGGATCGCGATCACCTTGTGATCCTGGCTCCACACATAGCGGGTCCAGAAGCTGGCCGGTGCATGTGCGTCATGCGCGCCCTCACGCGGCGCGCCGGGAGCGCCCGGCCCGGCGGCTTCCCTCTTCTCGTCGATCTCGTCGGACATCATGCCTCCGCGGCACCGTTCAATGTTCGGTCGGCGGCGCTCAGCGCACCGTCTTGATGTATTCCACCACCGCCGCCAGCTCCGTGTCGGTCAGCCCGGCGGGCGGCATCACCGGCGGATAGCCCCGCACGATGCTCGCCTGCGGCGCGTTGATGGCCTGCCGCAGATACGCTTCGTCCACCTTCGCCGTGCCGCCGCCCTCGAGCGCCTCGCTGCTGCCGTACAGCCCCTTCCACGATGGCCCCACGCCGCGGCTGCCGTCGATGCTGTGGCAGGCCATGCACCCCTTCTGCTGCGCCAGCAACTGCCCCAGCTTGCCGGGCTCGGCCGGGCCGCCGGGTGCGCCCGACGTGCCGCCGCCGGCGAACGTGGGCTGCCTGGCATGCCACGCGGCATAGGCGGCCGGCTCGTCGATCACGACCCAGCTGCGCATGTTCGCGTGCCCCACGCCGCACAGCTGCGCGCACATCACTTCGTAGCGCCCAATGCGCTCGGGCGTGAACCAGAAATGGGCGGTCATGCCGGGCACCATGTTCATCCGCGTGCGAAATTGCGGCACGTAGAAGTCATGCAGCACGTCCTGCGCGCGCAACTGCGCCAGCGCGGGACGGTTGACGGGCAGGTGCAATTCCTGGCCCTGCACCAGCACGTCATCCTGCCCATACGCGTCCTGCGGGTCGATGCCGAATGGGTTGGCGGCCGTGATGAAGCGCGTGTCTGCCCTGCCCAGCTTGCCGTCCCTGCCCGGCAAGCGGTAATGCCATTGCCATTGCTGGCCCATTACCTCGAACACCTGCGCGCTCGCCGGCGGGTCGATCAGTCGCGCATACACGGTGAGCCCCGGCGCCAGCAAGCCGATGATGCCGGCCGTCGTGATGCCGATCAGCCACCACTCGAGCTTGCGATTGCCATGCTCGGCCGAGGCCCGATGGCCCGCGCGGTGCCGGTAGCGCACCAGCGCGTATGCAACGAACAGGTGCAGCACCACGAAGGCCACGCCGGTGATCGCGAAGGTCAGCCACAGCGCGTCGTCCATCGCGTGCCAGTTCGACGCGATCGGCAACTGCTGCCACGGGCTGGCGAAGTGGAACACCACCGCGCCCACGGCGATCAGCACCAGCACCCCTGCCAGCGCGGTGGCCATGGCCGCCTCAGCGCCGCCGTTCCAGCATCCGGTAGATCAGGCCCGCCATCACGCCGAATTCGACGTGGCCCAGCACGGTGACCCATCCCCGCATTTCGGCGAACCACGGCAGCACGCTCGTGATCACGTAGAAATTGAACAGGTAAAGCAGCACGCCGAACACGGCGCCCGACAGGACCGCCATGACCACGCTCGAATCGAGCCGGAACGGCGCCATGAGCGCGGCCAGCACGAGGCCGAAGAAAGTGCCCAGCAGGTAGTGCACAGCAAGCGCGGCAATGAGCACTTGGAGGCTGTAGCCGCCCACTTGCAGGACGGGCGAGCCGAGAGCCAGCGCCGCCACCAGCCGCGGCACGCGCCACGGATCGCCGCTCATGGCGGCCGCGTAGGCCAGTTCCACCAGCATGACGATGCCGCCGGCGCCGAAGCCGGAAAGCGCACCGATTGCCCAGTCCGGCTCACGGGCGGTCCAGCGGTGCGATTGCAAGCGCAGGCCGTGGAAATACGTTCCCAATTGGGAACTCATTTGGGACCTAAGCGAACCCAACGGATGATGTTCCATTTGCGCCTCCCCAATGCATTCACGAGGAATGACTTGAGTGTAGGTCGGAACCGCTCGGGGACAAGGAGAGAATTTTGCAAAGGAAGGGGAACTTCACGCCGGGCGCGGACAACAAAAAAGCCGCTCATGGCGGCTTCATCACTGTGCTGGCGTACTGCCTTGGCGTCCCCACGGGGATTCGAACCCCGGTACTCACCGTGAAAGGGTGATGTCCTAGGCCTCTAGACGATGGGGACCTTGGAACTTCCGTACTGCTAGTTGTCTGCCCGGTGGTGGAGGTAAGCGGGATCGAACCGCTGACCTCTTGCATGCCATGCAAGCGCTCTCCCAGCTGAGCTATACCCCCTCTGGTACAGACAATGTACTGCCACTGCTTTACTGCTTGCCAGCGACTGCTGGCGTCCCCACGGGGATTCGAACCCCGGTACTCACCGTGAAAGGGTGATGTCCTAGGCCTCTAGACGATGGGGACCCTGGACTGCTGCAACTACTGCTTATCTCATCCGCGCCGTTTGGTGGAGGTAAGCGGGATCGAACCGCTGACCTCTTGCATGCCATGCAAGCGCTCTCCCAGCTGAGCTATACCCCCACTGGCACAGACAAAATAAAAGCCGCTTACGCGACCTTTGTTACCACTGCCGCGACTGGCATTGACTACTTGCCGCGGCAATCACAACAAACTCGACAACATACTTCGCAACAAACTTCAACTACAACCTGGCGTCCCCACGGGGATTCGAACCCCGGTACTCACCGTGAAAGGGTGATGTCCTAGGCCTCTAGACGATGGGGACCTCGGAACTTCCGTACTACAACTTCTTCGCCAAACTGGTGGAGGTAAGCGGGATCGAACCGCTGACCTCTTGCATGCCATGCAAGCGCTCTCCCAGCTGAGCTATACCCCCGTTTGCGAAGAGACAGAAGTATAGCAGCCACCTGAGAAAATGCAAATACCCAGACGAAAGATTCTCAGAGATACTTTCCCACGCGGGCCAGCACGACGTCGCGCCCGAACAACTGCAGCACGGCATCGATCGCCGGGGTTTGCAACTGGCCGGTCACGATCAGGCGCAGCGGCATCGCCAGTTGCGGCATCTTCAGGCCGTTGGCGGCCAACACTTCCTTGATCATCGCGGCGATGGCTTCCTTGGTCCATTCGACCGTCTTGATGCGCTCGGCGAACAGCGCCAGCGCCGGCTTCACGGCATCGGTGAAATGCTGCGTCATCAGCGCCGCATCCGGCTGCGGCTCGCGGTAGAACAGCATGGCCGCGTCGGCCAGTTCGTTGACGGTATTGGTGCGCTCCTTCAGCAGGGCCAGCACGGTCGGGAGCTCAGGTGCGAGACCTTGTGCGCCCTCGAACACGGCGCCCGCCTCCAGCATGCGCGGTTTCGCCAGCTCCGCCAGGCGCGCATTGTCGGCCTGCTTGATCCAGTGGTTGTTCAGCCACGCCAGCTTTTCATTATTGAACTGGGCCGGCGACGCGGTCAGGTGCTCCAGGTTGAACCATGCGCAGAACTGCTCCATCGAGAACACTTCGTCGTCGCCGTGGCTCCAGCCCAGGCGCGCCAGGTAGTTCAGCATCGCCTCCGGCAGGTAGCCCTGGGCCGGGTATTCCATCACGCTGACCGCACCGTGGCGCTTGGAGAGCTTCTGGCCGTCCGAGCCGAGGATCATCGGCAGGTGGCCGTACTCCGGCAGCTGCGCGCCGATCGCGCGCAGGATGTTGATCTGGCGGGGTGTGTTGTTCACGTGGTCGTCGCCGCGCAGCACGTGGGTGATGCGCATGTCCCAGTCGTCCACCGCCACGCAGAAGTTATAGGTAGGCGTGCCGTCGGTGCGGGCGATGATCAGGTCGTCCAGCTCGCGGTTCGAGATCGTGATCGGGCCCTTCACCACGTCGTTCCACGTCACGTCGCCCTCGAGCGGATTCTTGAAGCGCACCACCGGCTTGCGGCCTTCCGGGATGGCCGGCAACGTCTTGCCCTCTTCCGGGCGCCAGGTGCCGTCGTAGCGGGGCTTTTCGCCGGCGGCGCGGAAGCGCTCGCGCATCGCTTCGACTTCTTCGGGCATGCAGTAGCAGTGGTAGGCGGTGCCTGCCGCGAGCATCTGTGCGATCACTTCGCGGTAGCGGTCCATCCGCTGCATCTGGTAGAACGGGCCTTCGTCATGGTCCAGGCCCAGCCACTGCATGCCGTCGATGATCGCCTGCACGGCTTCGGGCGTGGAGCGCTCCAGGTCGGTATCCTCGATGCGCAGCACGAAGGTGCCGCCGAAGTGGCGCGCATAGGCCCACGAATACAGGGCCGTGCGGGCGCCGCCCAGGTGGAGGAAGCCGGTCGGGCTCGGGGCGAACCGGGTGCGGACGGGGGAAGTCGGTGCAGTGGTCATTTCGGTCTGATGCAATAGGGATAAAGGGGCTATTTTAACCCGCATCTGACTTATACTCGGACGTACCTAGACTGCCGGAGCCCACCCTTGAACCACCGAACCGCCCTGCCCCTGCTGCTGCCCGCCTTCCTTTGCACGCTACCCGCGCTGGCGGCGGACGATCCGGGCCTTGCCGCCCGCATCGCCGCCGTCGAATCCGGCCTGCAGCCGGCCGTGACGATCGCCGGCGCACCGCCGGTCAAGCGCCGCCTGGCCGACGAGATGGCCCGCCTGGGCGTGCCGGGCGCCAGCATTGCCGTGATCCATGCGGGCGCGATCGAGTGGGCCAAGGGCTATGGCGTGGTGACGCCGGGCGGCGCCGCGGTCACCCCGGCCACGCTGTTCCAGGCCGGCTCGATCAGCAAGCCGGTGACGGCGGTGGCGACGCTCAAACTGGTGGAGAACGGCCTGTTGGGCCTCGACACGAACGTGAACACCTACACGAACTGGTGGAAGCTGCCGAACAATGTCGACAATTCGCCCGTGACGCTGCGCCAGCTGCTGTCGCACACGGCCGGCACCACGGTGCACGGCTTCCCCGGCTATGCGGCGGGCGCGAAGGTGCCGACCCTGGTCCAGTTGCTGAACGGCGCGGCCCCTTCCAATTCGCGCGGCGTGCACGTGGCCACCAAGCCCGGTGCGAAGTGGCGCTATTCGGGCGGCGGCTATGAAGTCATCCAGTACGTGATCGGCGAACGCACGAAGCAGGACTTCGCGCAGCTGGTACAGGATACCGTGTTGAAGCCGCTGGGGATGAACGACAGCACGTTCGCCCAGCCGCTGCCGCCGGCGCTGCTGGCGCGCGCGGCCCTGCCCCACGGCGCCGACGGCAAGCCGATTCCCGGCGGGCCGCATACCTATCCCGAACTGGCGGCCGCGGGCCTGTGGTCCACCCCGTCGGACCTGGCCAGGCTGGCGATCGAAGTGAAGCTGTCGGCCGGCGGACAGTCGAACAAGGTGCTGTCGCAATCGATGACGCAGCTGATGCTCGCGCCAGTGCTGGACAACTTCGCGCTGGGCTGGCGGATCGAGGGCAGCGGCCAGGCGCAATCGTTCAACCACGGCGGCGCCAATGCCGGCTACCAGAACATGCTGGTCGCCTATACCGAACGGGGGGACGGCGTGGCGGTGATGACCAACGGCGACCGGGGCGGCGAACTTGCCGGTGAACTGGTGCGCGCGGTGGCCAGCGCCTACAACTGGCCGACACAGCGCGCCAGGGTGCGCGCCGCCACAGCGGTGCCTGCCGCCGCCTTGAATGCCCTGCCCGGCAAGTACGTGATCGATGGCCTGGGCGACTTCACCGTCGCCCGCAACGGCGATAGCCTGACGGTCGCATTGCGCGACGGCGCCGCGGAACCGCTGTACGCCGCTCCGGACGGCAGTTATTTCGTGACCTCGATGGAAGCCGAACTGCGCTTCGCCGCCACCAACGATCGCGGCCGGCTCACGGCACCGGGCCTGGATACGGCCTTCGAGAAGGCGAAGTAGCGGCCTCGAAGCAGGCCCGGAAGTCGTGGCCTATTTGACGATGACGGTGACGGTCCGGCTCAGTGCCGGGCCATAGGATTCGCGGTCGCCGTTGACGAATTGCGCGGTCAGCCGATAGGTGCCGGTGGGGAGCCGCACCTTGTCTTCGGCCTGGCCGTTCTTCCAGTGCAGGTGCATCGCATCGGCGGGCACGACCTGCCCCTTGGCCACGGGGTCGCCGTTGACGATCAAGACGTAGTGCCCGGCGTTCGGCACGTCCGCGCCGGCCTTCGTGACTTCCTTGCCGACGATGTCGAGCTTCACGGCGAACGGGCTCCTGACGGTGGCGCCATCCTTTGGTTCGACGAAGGACACTGCGGACGGCTGCGTGGACGATGGCTGTGCCGATGCCGGCTGGGCCATCGCGATCGAAGGTGCGGCCAGCGCGGCCGCCATCAGCAGGCGTTTCATCGGTCCCTCCTCACGAACTCATTGGTTCAGCGGCACTCCCGCGTATTTCATCACGAGCCCTTTCGGCCCCACGGCCCAGCCGGCCGCGGGCGACGCGAAGCCGACCGTGTTGACGGGCGTGGCATCGAGCGGCCGCCAGGTCTTGCCCGTATCGACAGAATAGCCGGAACCGGCCAGGCCCGCCGCCACGAACGCGTCCGGCGCGCCGCGTACCGGCACCACCACCGACATATAGCCGGCCGGCAACAGCTGCACGGGCGTCCAGCTCGCGCCGCCGTCGTCGGTGCGGGCGCCGTTCGCGCCCGCCAGCTTCGTTTCCTTGTAATCTCCGCCAGCGGCGATGCCTGTGCGCCCATCGCGAAAGCCCACGGAGAACAGGCCGCGTGCCGGTGCGCCGGCGGCAAGCGGCACCGCCGGGGCTTGCCACGTGCGGCCGCCATCCCTGGAGTGGAATACGCGCGGCGTTTGCGCGCCGCCGGTGGCGAACCAGGCGTCGCCGTCGCCGGCCACCGTGAGGCAGGTGCCGCTTGCCGCGAAGGCGCCTTCGTCCGGCAGCGCGGCCAAGCCTTCAGCGCTGATGGCCTGCCAGGTGGCGCCGCCATCGTTCGTCACGCGCACCTGGAAGCGGCCGTCGACCGGGTCGCCGAACAGGATGCCGCGGCGCGCATCCCAGAACGCGAGTGCATCCCAGAAACCGCGCGGGTCGGGGTTGGTGATGGCAAGCTGCCAGGTGGCGCCGGCGTCATGCGTTCTGTAGACGCGCGAAGCGGCGCCGGGGCCGGCGCTCATCGCGATCGCCGTGTCGGCGTCGACAGCGTGGATGTCGCGGAAATCGAGCTTTTCCGCGCCCGGTACCGCCAGCACGGTCCACGTCTTGCCATCGACCGTGCGCAACACCGTGCCCTTGGCGCCGCTCGCCCACGCCACCGTGGGACTGACGACGGACAGGCCGCGCAATTCCACGTCCGTGCCGCTGGCCTGCGCCTGCCACGGCCCCTGCTGCGCCCATGCCGGGGCGGCGATCAGCGCGGCGAGGACCAGGGCGCGCATCAGTCGTTCTTGACGACGATGGTGGGGAACTTGCTGCTCATGTCCTTGGCTTTTTCGGCCACGCGGATCGCCACCTTGCGCGCGATCTCCTTGTAGATCGCGGCCACCGGACCATCCGGCTCGGCGACCACGGTCGGCGTGCCGGAATCGGCCTGCTCGCGGATCGACATCTTCAACGGCAGCTTGCCCAGAAAATCGACCTTGAAGTCCTGCGTCATCTTCTCGCCGCCGCCGGCGCCGAACACTTCCTCGACATGGCCGCAGTTCGAGCAGATGTGCGTGCTCATGTTCTCCACCACGCCGAGGATGGGGATGCCGACCTTCTCGAACATCTTCAGGCCCTTGCGCGCGTCCAGCAGCGCGATGTCCTGCGGGGTCGTGACGATCACCGCCCCCGTCACCGGCACTTTCTGCGACAGCGTCAGCTGGATGTCGCCGGTGCCCGGCGGCATGTCGATGACGAGGTAGTCCAGGTCGCGCCAGTTGGTCTGGTCCAGCAGCTGCTGCAGCGCCTGGGTGACCATCGGGCCGCGCCAGACCATCGGCTCGTCCGGATCGATCAGGAAGCCGATCGAGGACACCTGCACGCCGTGGTTTTCCATCGGCTCCATCGACTTGCCATCCTTCGTGATGGGACGACCCGAGACGCCCAGCATCATGGGCTGCGAGGGGCCGTAGATGTCCGCGTCGAGCACGCCGACCGTGGCGCCTTCGGCGGCCAGCGCGAGCGCCAGGTTCACGGCGGTGGTGGACTTGCCCACGCCGCCCTTGCCGGAAGCGACGGCGATGATGTTCTTCACATTGGGTAGGGGCTTCAGGCCGCGCTGCACCGTGTGGGCAATGATCTTGCTGTAGACGTTCAGGTTGACCGGCAGGCCGAATGCCTGCAGGGCTGCCAGCACACTGGCGCGGATCGGCTCGATCTGGCTTTTGGCCGGATAACCCAGCTCGATATCCAGCGCAATGGACCCGTTGTCGACCTTGAGGTTGCGGACCGATTTGGTGGCGATGAAATCCTTCGTGGTGTTGGGATCGACCACCTTGGACAGGGCTGCCTTGACGTCTTCGACTGTGATGCTCATGTAAATCTCCGTGATTGAAGCGGCAGTCTAGCGCAAATCGGCCTGGCGCATCCAATCGCACTAGCGCGGCGGGGCTGGTAAAATGGTTCTTTTATCTAACTGACCAAGCGCTGACCATGACTCGCAAGCTGTTCGTCACCACCGCCCTGCCCTACGCAAACGCCGCTTTCCATATCGGCCACATGATGGAATACATCCAGGCCGACATCTGGGTTCGTTTCCAGCGCATGCAGAGCGATAACGGCGCAGCGCGCGAAGTGCATTTCGTGGGCGCGGACGATACGCACGGCACGCCGATCATGATCGCCGCCGAGAAGGAAGGCATCACCCCGCAAGAATTCGTGGCCAAGATCGCCGCCGGCCGCGCGCAATACCTGGACGGTTTCCACATCGCCTTCGACAACTGGTATTCGACCGATTCGCCGGAAAACGTCGAGCTGTCGCAGGGCATTTACCGCAAGCTGCGCGACAATGGCCTGATCCAGACGAAAACCGTCGACCGCTTCTTCGACCCCGTGAAAGGCATGTTCCTGGCCGACCGCAATATCAAGGGCGAATGCCCGAAATGCGGCGCCAAGGACCAGTATGGCGACAATTGCGAGGTATGCGGCGCCGCCTACCAGCCGACGGACCTGGTGAATCCGTATTCCGTGTTTACGAATGCAACGCCGGTGCTGAAGCCTTCCGAACAGTATTTCTTCAAGCTGTCCGACCCGCGCTGCTTCGAATTCCTGCGCGACTGGCTGAACACGCCGGGCCGCCTGCAGCCGGAAATGGTCAACAAGGTATCGGAATGGCTGGGTGAGGCGGGCGAGAAGCTGGCCGACTGGGATATTTCCCGCGACGCGCCGTATTTCGGCATCCCGATTCCCGATGCGCCGGGCAAGTTCTTCTATGTGTGGCTCGACGCGCCGGTGGGCTACCTGGCTTCGCTGAAGAATTACTTCGGCAAGCAAGGCATCGACTACGACGCCTTCCTGCGCGATCCGGCCACCGAGCAGATCCACTTCATCGGCAAGGATATCGTGTCGTTCCACCTGCTGTTCTGGCCGGCGATGCTGAAATTTGCCGACCACCCGGTGATCGACAAGCTGAAGGTGAACGTGCACGGCCACCTGACCGTGAACAATGAAAAGATGTCCAAATCGCGGGGCACCGGCATTTCGCCGCTGCGTTACTTGAACCTGGGCATGAACCCGGAATGGCTGCGCTATTACATCGCCTTCAAGCTGAACTCGAAGGTGGAGGACCTCGATTTCACGGGCGAGGATTTCGTTGCCCGCGTCAATTCCGACCTGATCGGCAAATACGTCAACATCGCCAGCCGCTGCGCCGGATTCATCGCCAAGAAATTCGATGGCAAGCTGGCAAGCTCGCTGTCGTCCACGTCGCTGGACTGGATCAGGCGGGCACTGACGAATGCCGAGGGCCATGTGCGCGCCGACTCCATCGGGCTGAACTACGAGAACCGCGAGTTCGGCAAGGCGCTGCGCGAAATCATGGAAATCGCCGACGTGACGAACCAGTACGTGGACGAGAACAAGCCGTGGGTGCTTGCCAAGGATGAGACGAAGCTGGCCGAACTGCACGAGGTGTGCACGACGGCGCTGATCCTGTTCCGCCAGTTGACGATTCTGCTGTCGCCGGTGCTGCCGGGCGTGGCCGCCAACGTGAAGACCTTCCTGAACGACGAGCGCCTGACCTGGGCCGACACGGGCGTGGAAGCGGCATCATCGGCGATGCTGGGCCGCACTATCGGCGCCTACAGCCACCTGATGACGCGCGTCGACGCGAAGATGATCGACGAGCTGTTCGATGCGCCGAAGCCGGCGGCAGCGCCGGCCGCCGCGGCGGCCGCGCCCGCCGGCACGGCCACGGTCATCGACGCGCCGGCCACGGGCATCGAGGAATTGGCACCGGAAATCAAGATCGACGATTTCGTGAAAATCGATCTGCGCATCGCGAAGATCGTCAATTGCGAACATGTGGAAGGGTCCGATAAATTGCTGCGCCTGACATTGGACGTGGGCGAAGGCCGCCACCGCAATGTCTTCTCCGGCATCAAGTCGATGTACCAGCCGCAGGACCTCGTCGGTAAATTGACGGTACTGGTGGCAAACCTGGCGCCACGCAAGATGAAATTCGGCGTGTCAGAAGGCATGGTATTGGCCGCGTCCGCCGCGGACGAGAAAGCCAATCCGGGCATCTATATTCTCAATCCATGGCCGGGCGCCGAGCCGGGCATGCGTATCCGTTAAAGGATCTTTGGTCACCGATGAAATTCGTCGTCCGGACCGCCGCTGATGAAGACGCACCGATAATCGCCGGCCTCACGCGCAATGCGTGGGCCGGTAAAGTCAGCGTCACTTCCAGCGGCCATCGAGAAACCGCCGTCCTCGTCGCAGAACATCTGCGCCAGGGCGGCGGTTTTATTTTATTGAACGAAAACGAGCCGATCGGTTCCGTGCGCTGGTTGCCGCACGATACCGAACCCGGTTGCTGGGAAATACTGCGGATGGGAGTATTGCCCGAGTATCGCGGCAATAACCTGTCCCAGCATTTGCTGGAAGCCGTGATTCACCACGGCCGCGACAGCGGCATCGGCGAATTGCGGCTTGCCGTGCGCAGCGACCAGCCGAAACTGGTCGACTTTTATTCGGCCTTCGCCTTCGAACTGGCCGAAGAGCTCGAGTATTCGCACGCCAATCCTCTCGAACCCGCCCCGCTCGTAATGCGCCGCACCCTGCGCTGAGCGTTGTACAAGCGACACAGCCCCGTCCGACTTTTCGCCATTTCGTGCCAGAACTTGGCGTGTTCGCACCGAAATCCGGCATAAGAGCCCTGCAAAAGCGCCGTTTTCGATGTGCTCGGGGAAACGTTGTAAAAAAACGGGGACAGTCCCCGATTTTTTACAACACAGTCGGGAGGACATAAAAACCGGCAAAGCCGGCTATTGGGTATGCTGCGTGATGGGTTTTGGCGGTTTCGGCGGTGCGGATTGCTCGCATGCCGTTAACAGGAATCCGGCCGCGACAATGGCGGCAAGCAGTTTGCGCATATTGCCTCCGGCATCAGGGGGACGGCGCCAACATAACAGCTTTGCAATGCGGCCGGCGCACTCATGCCGGGCGCCGTGAGGAAACGACGATGCCGCCCACGATTAACAGGAATGCGATGCCATGATAAACATGCGGCGGCTCGCCGAGGAATGCCGAGGATAATAGCGCGGCGAACAGCGGCGTCAGGTTACTGAAGAACGCGGCAATGGCTGGCCCTGCCTGTTGTACGCCTGCACCCCAGCAGCGGAAAGCGATAATGGCCGGGCCGATGGCGACATAAACCAGCGCGGCCATCAGCGTGCCGTTCCAGTGGATTGCCGGATGGAGCAGCGCCCATTCGCCGGCCGCAAATGCGCCGGACCACAGCACGCCGAATCCGACTTGCGCACCCAGGAATGCCGCCCAATCGGCACGCAGCGAGGACGGCTCGGCCGTGCGCGTCAACAGCCAGCTATACAGCGACCACGCAATTGTTGCCAGGATCATGAATAAATCGCCGGCAACGAGGCGCAATTCCAGCAAATGATTCCATTCGCCGCGCGCCAGCACGACCAATACGCCGCCGATCGACAATACGGCGCCGATCATTTGCCGCCGGGTGACGGCGGCGCCGAAAAACAGCCAGCCCGTCGCCATCATCCACACCGGCATGCCGGCCGCCACGAGCGTGACATTGATCGGCGTGCTGCTCTGCAGCGCCAGGTATTGCAGCGCGTTGTACATGCCCACGCCGAGCAGGCCCAATACCGCGAAGCGTTTCCAGTGCGGCCACAGGCTGCTGCCGCGGCGGAAAACCGGCCCGGCCAGCGGCAGCAGGATCAACAGCGCAAGCAGCCAGCGCAGGAAGTTCAGCGTCATCGGCGGCACCAGGTCGTGGACGAGCCGGCCGACAATGGCATTGCCCGCCCATAGCATCGGCGCGAGGGTGAGCAGAAACGCGGTATGGAGTGTCAGTCGTGAATTCATTGCAGGAAAGAATAACCGATCGGACAAGGCGTTGCAGAGACGCCAGAACTCAGCCGTGGAAAGGTGGAGAAATTCCCTTGAGCATGCCGCAGCGCGGTAGAATACGCGCTGGTTTCCACCTTTCTTTCACGATATGAAACTCCTGTTCAAACAACACCGCATGTACGAGTCCGAGCACACCCAGTTCATCAAGGGTCTGAAAGAGAAGAATCCGCAGATCGAGGCAGGCCAGCAGGCAGGCCGCGCCCTGCTGTGGGACAAGTCCCCGACGACGCTGGACGAGCAAGCCCGCCAGCGCGCATCCCGCATTGCACAACAGCCTTACGTTTACCAGACCAAGCTGTAACTTTCACGGAAGGCACGGATGCTGCCACAGGACGCGGCAGGCGACGCCGACGATGCCTCGACCGGGGCATCCGACGTCGCCACCGCGGATATGCCGGTTGCCCCCACCGGGGCGACACCGGCGCCTGACAGCGCCGCGGCGGACGCCGACGGCGCCGCTTTGGCACGCCTGTATGGCGAGCCCCTGCTGAAGCTGCCGAACGACCTGTACATCCCCCCCGACGCTCTGGAAATCTTCCTCGAAGCGTTCGAAGGTCCGCTCGACCTGCTGCTTTACCTGATCCGCCGCCAGAATTTCAATATCCTCGACATTCCGATGGCCCAGGTCACGCTGCAATACCTGCAGTACGTGGAGCAGATCCGCCTGTCGAATTTGGAACTGGCCGCTGAGTACCTGCTGATGGCCGCCATGCTCATAGAAATCAAGTCGCGCATGCTGCTGCCGCAGCGGCCGCACGATATCGAGCTCGAGGCCGAAGACCCCCGTGCCGAACTGGTGCGCCGCCTGCTCGAGTACGAGCAGATCAAGCTGGCCGCCTACGACCTGAATGCCCTGCCCCAGGTGGACCGCGACTTCGTGCGCACGCAGATTTATATCGAGCAAAGCCTCGTGCCCGTGTGGCCCGAGGTCAGCGCGGCGGACCTGCAAGGGGCCTGGCGCGACCTGATGAAACGGGCCAAGCTGAAACAGCATCACCGCATCACGCGCGAGGAACTGTCGGTGCGCGAGCACATGACGATCATCCTGCGCCGCCTGCAATCGCAGCGCTTCGTGGAATTCGCCGACCTGTTCGAGCCGGCTGGCGGCGTGCCCGTGCTCGTCGTGAATTTCGTCGCCATGCTGGAACTGGCGAAGGAAACGCTGATCGAAATTACCCAGGCCGAACCGTTCGCGCCCATTTATGTGCGCCTGGCCTATTCACCGGCCTAGGGAAGCGCTGATTTATTGCTGGTGGATGAGATTGGTCCTGAAAAACGTGTCCAGCAAGACGCAAATGGCCTGTCATACTAAGGTATGGCGGGCCATTTGTGACGCAGCTGGGCGCGTTTTTCAGGGCCAAGATCGCCGCCATGAATAAATCAGCGCTTCCCTAGAATAAGGCCCACCACGGCCTTGCTCCACTCAAGAAGAACATTATGAAAATCATTTCCTCCATCGAAGAATTGCGCGACCAGCTCTCGGGCCAGTTGCGCACCGCGTTCGTGCCCACGATGGGCAACCTGCACGAAGGCCACCTGTCGCTGATGCGGCTGGCGCGCAAGCATGGCGACCCCGTCGTCGCCTCCATCTTCGTGAACCGCCTGCAGTTCGGCCCGAACGAGGACTTCGACAAGTACCCGCGCACGTTCCAGGCGGACGTGGAAAAGCTGGAAAAGGAAGGCGTCTATGTGCTGTTCGCGCCGACCGAGAAGGATATGTACCCGGAACCGCAGGAATACCGTGTGCAGCCCCCGGATGGCCTCGGCAATATCCTGGAAGGCGAATTCCGCCCGGGCTTCTTCAACGGCGTGTGCACGGTGGTGACGAAGCTGTTTTCCTGCGTGCAGCCGAAGGTGGCCGTGTTCGGCAAGAAGGATTACCAGCAATTGATGATCGTGCGGAACATGGCGCGCCAGTTCGCGCTGCCCACGCAGATCATCGGCGCCGAGACGTTCCGCGCCGACGACGGCCTGGCGCTGTCGTCCCGCAATATGTACCTGTCCGCGGCCGAGCGGGCCGAAGCGCCGGCGCTGTTCCAGGCGCTGAACTTCGTCGCCAACGAAATGCGCGCCGGGCACCTGGATGTGTTCCAGCTCGAGCACAAGGCGATGGACGACCTGGCGGCGCGGGGGTGGAAACCCGATTACATCAGCATCCGCAAGCGGGTCGATCTGCAACCGCCCAATGCCGGCGATCTCGCGCAGGGCGAGCCACTGGTCGTGCTCGCGGCGGCGAAGCTGGGGACGACGCGGTTGATCGATAACCTCGAAATCTGAAGCATCCGCAGGCGACGAAGCAACTGGTGTCGGACATCATTTCCGCAGGAAATGGTGTGCGACACCGGTTTTCCCATACCGTAGCCAGCCCGTAAGAAAACCGGTGTCGCACACCATTTCGGGCCGTGCCCGAAATGGTGTGCGACACCAAACTCTGGCGCCAACGGTCAGACACTCAGGACCTCACCCCGTCACATTCTGCGTCCATGCCAGCGCCGAAAGGTGCGCCTTGTTGACCTCTTCCGGCGTCAGTTGCAGCGACGCGGCCAGGGAGCCGACCAGGTGCGAGTTCAGTTCACACGCTTCGGCCAGCGCCAGGTAGGGACCAAAGCGCCCGCCCCGCTCCAGCAGTGCGGTCACGATTTCCGCGGACAGCGGCACCGTTTCCAGCACATCCTTCATCGGTATGCCCAGCAGCCGGTCCAGCAGCGAGAACATGCCGGCCACGAAGACGTTCTCGGCGTCGGCGCGGCCAAGAGCGGCGGTGCCCAGCAATTCGGCCAGCCGGCCGCGCACCACGGCCGTTTCCAGCAGCACCGGCGAGTAGCCGCTCGTGCTGGCGGTGGCCAGCAGCAGCGTAAGCCAGCGGTACAGCGGCTGGTAGCCCAGCAGCGTGATGGCTTGCTTCAATGACTGGATCTCGCGGCCGGCGCCGAAGCCGGCCGAGTTGATGTAGCGGAGCAGCTTGTAGGACAGCGCGGCGTCGCGCTTCAACACGCTTTCGATCTTCGCCACGTCGGCATTGGCCTGCACCATCTGCATCAGCTGCAGGATCACCGTCTGCGCCGGGTTCAGGCCCTTCACGTCCGGCCCCGGCCGGGGCGTCAGGTGCAGCTTGCCCACGAAGGCGTCGATGCCGAGCGCGGCGCAGGCGTCGAAGTCTTCCCAGGTCGCCACCGGGCGGCCGACCATGCGCACCGACGACTGCTTCAGCGCCGCATAGGCGCGCGCCTGCGCGGCCACGTCGCCGCCGGTAAAGCGCACCTCCACGTACGATGCGATCATCGGCAGGCGATTGCCCACGCGGGCCAGGTCGCAGTTGCGCAGCAGGATGCCAACGTCGCCGGCGCGCAGTGCGCGCACGGCGGCCAGCGTGTCGGGATTGGCCAGCTCGGCCGTGCGGATCGACAGCACCGTATGCCGCGGCGGCAGGTCGTGCAGCGCATCGGTCGACAGCATGCCGGGAACGGCCTGCAGGAACAGCGTCTTGTCGCGCAGCAGCCAGCCGCGCCCGGGATCGTTGACGTGGGAAGCCACGAAGCCGACCAGGTCTTCCAGTTCGGAAAGCAGGGGCACCACGCTCGGGTCGTTCTGCCACGCCAGTTCGTAGCCGACCACGCGCTGCTGCGGGTCGAGCAGCGGCTCGCGGACGAGGAAATGCGTCTGGTGCATGGGTATGGAGGCGGCGGGGAGCGGAAGGCAGCAGCAAGCGGGCCGCGCGGCCCGCCTGGATCAGAAACCGAGGCTGTCGAGCAGGTCGTCGACCTGGCTCTGGTCGGCCACGATGCCCTCTTTCGACTTGTCGATCTGCGGCCCGTTCAACAGGCCGTTGTCGATTTCCTTCTTCAACTGCTCGGGAGCGAAGTCGATCAGCGTCTGCACGAGCTGCTGCTCGAGGTTTTGCGCGATACCGGTGACGCGCTTGATCACCTGGCCCGTCAGGTCCTGGAAGTCCTGGGCCATCATGATGTCCATCAGGTGGGACTTGGTGGCGCTGGTGGCATCGGTGGTCGCACCCAGCGTGGCGATCGTGCGCTGCGCGAGCGCGCGCCAGTCGGCGTTGCTCGTGCCCTGGCCGTCCAGCAGTGCCTGCCAGGCGCCGGACAGCTCTTTCGCGTCGCTGCAGATGCGGTCCTGCAGCGGGCCGGCTTCGTCCGTGGCGTTGAGCACCTTCTGCGCCGCGTCTTCGGAGAGGCGCGCCACGTAATCGAGGCGATCGCGGGCGTCCGGGATATCCTCGGCCGCCTTTTCGATCAATTTGTCGAGGCCCAGGCCGCGCAGGTTCTCGTGCAGCGCACGGGTCATGTGCCCGATGCGCGCCAGGAACTCCTCATGAGAATCCACGCTGCCCGCGGCGGCGATGCCGGCTTGCTCAACCATAAATCAGGCTCCGAGCTTTTCGAAGATCTTATTCAGCTTCTCGTCCAGCGTGGCCGCCGTGAAAGGCTTGACGACGTAGCCGTTGGCGCCGGCCTGGGCCGCCGCGATGATGTTTTCCTTCTTCGCCTCGGCGGTCACCATCAGCACCGGCAGCTTGGCCAGCGCGGGATCGGCGCGGATGTTCTGCAGCATGGTCAGGCCATCCATGTTCGGCATGTTCCAGTCGGACACGACGAAGTCGAACTGTTCCGAACGCAGCTTGGCCAGGGCCATCACGCCGTCCTCGGCTTCGTCGACATTGGCATAACCCAGTTCTTTCAACAGATTCCGGACGATGCGGCGCATCGTCGAGAAGTCGTCTACAACCAAAAATTTCATCTTTGGATCAGCCATGAATTGCTCCGTTGTTTCTCTACGCGGTTATCAAATATTAGTGTCGGGGTTGGGTCGCGCCACCAGCAAATTGAAGGATAGCATTTAAGTTGCCTCGAGGGAATGAAACTCCCCGTAAATGCATGCGAAAACACGATATCCGTATCTATCACGCCAATGCCACACCGATGTTCACGCCACTTTGGTGCAGTATGCACCTTCGAACGCACGTCGTACTGTTCGCTACACGCGCAATGCGCGCATCCCGTGTTGCGCCAGATAACCCAGCACCATGCCCGGCAGCGCCTGCAACGCCCCCACCTCGTGGGTAGCGCCCACGGCGATCGCCTCGCGCGGCATGCCGAAGACGACGCAACTGGCCTCATCCTGAGCAAAATTATACGCCCCGGCCGCCTTCATCTCCAGCATGCCCGCCGCGCCGTCCTTGCCCATGCCGGTCAGGATCACCCCCACCGCGTTCTTGCCGGCGTGCTGGGCCGCGGAGCGGAACAGCACATCGACCGACGGCCGGTGGCGATTGACGGGTTCGCCCTGGTCGAGCTTCGTCATGTAGTTCGCGCCGGAACGCGCCAGCAGCAAGTGCGAATGGCCGGGCGCGATATACGCATGGCCCGGCAGCACGCGCTCGTTGCCTTGCGCCTCCTGCACCGAAATCTTGCACAGCGAATCCAGGCGCTTGGCGAACGAGCGTGTAAACCCTTCCGGCATGTGCTGCGTGATCAGGATCCCCGGGCAGTCGGACGGCATCTGCATCAGGAATTCCCGGATCGCCTCGGTACCGCCGGTGGACGCACCGACGATGATCAGTTTTTCGGACGACATCAGCGGATTGCGTAATTGTGGCAGGGGTGCGTGCCCTTCGGCGCCCGCTTGGGGCAGCGTGCGGGCGCGGATACGGGCCTTGGCCGCCGCGCGGATCTTGTCCGCGATCAGGTCGGCATACTCGCGCATCCCCGTCTGGATCGAGATCTTCGGCTTCTGCACGAAGTCGACGGCGCCCAGTTCCAGCGCGCGCATCGTGATCTCGGAACCGCGCTCGGTCAGGGAGGACACCATCACCACCGGCATCGGCCGCAGCCGCATCAGCTTTTCAAGGAAATCCAGGCCGTCCATCTTCGGCATTTCCACGTCCAGGGTCAGCACGTGCGGATTGGTTTGCTTGATCAGTTCGCGCGCCACCAGCGGGTCGGGCGCCGTGCCCACCACTTCCATGTCCGGCTGGCTGTTGATAATTTCGGTCATCACGCTGCGGATCAGCGCCGAGTCGTCGACAACCACCACCTTGATCTTCATAGTCCCCTCAACAAAATGCCTTGTCAGAACAGTTCGATTTCGCCGGCCACAGGCTGTACCTTCAGGCGGCTTGCGTATTCGATTTCGCGCTTGGCCAACGTGTCGTTATGCGACTGCATCAGCTTCTTCACGAGCACCTTGCCCGTGCGCGGGAAGAAGTACACCTTGCGCGGATAGACATCGTTCAAGTCCTCGGCCACGATGCGAATGCGCTCGTTGCGCAGGAAAGTCTGGACGAACGCCGCATTGCGCTCGCCCACGTTCATCGCGGTGAAGCCCTTGAGCACTGCGCCGCCGCCGAACACCTTCGCTTCCAGGTTGTCGCGGCGCGCGCCCGCCTTCAGGAGGCTGTTGATCAGGATTTCCATCGCGTAGGTGCCGTAGCGGGCGGACGCCGACACGGGGCTGTTCGCCTCCGCGCCGCCATCGGGCAGCATGAAATGGTTCATGCCGCCCAGGCCGGACACGCGGTCGCGGATGCAGGCCGACACGCACGAGCCCAGCACCGTCACGATCAGCATGTCCTTGTGCGTGAAGTAGTACTCGCCCGGCAGTATCTTCGCCGCTTCGCAATCGAAGGTGCGGTCGAAGTAGACGTTGGTGGCGATGTGTTCTTTGTCCATCGTATGGCTTTCGCTGACGCTTGCAACCGAAGGGGCGTTCGCGTAGTTATGCGCGCTGGTTCGCAAGCGCGCGTGCGGAGTTGTCGAGCTCGTAGACGGTCTTGCCGCGCAGCTTCAGCGCGTCGGACACGTACAGGAAATTCTCGGAATGCCCGGCGAACAGCAGCGCGTCGGGCTTCATCAGCGGCACGAAGCGCGACAGGATCTTGCGCTGCGTGGCCTTGTCGAAATAGATCATCACGTTGCGGCAGAAGATCACGTCGAACGGGCCGCGGATATCCCACTTGTCCTCCAGCAGGTTCAGTTGCCGGTACGTGATCAGCTGGCGCAGTTCGGGACGCGCCCGCACCATGCCCGCCTTGTCGCCCTTCCCTTTCAGGAAGAAGCGGCGCTGCTGCTCGGCGCTGAGTTTTTCGATGCGCTCGATCGGATAGATGCCGTTGGCCGCCGTGGCCAGCACGTTCGTGTCGATATCGGTCGCGATGATGTGCACCGGCGGGCTCAATGTGCCCAGTGCCTCGCACACGGTGATCGCGATCGAATACGGCTCCTCGCCGGTCGAACTGGCCGAGCACCAGATGTTCAGGGTCTCGCCCTTGTGCTTCTTCACGTGGTCGGCCAGCAGCGGGAAATGGTGTGCCTCGCGGAAGAACGACGTGAGGTTCGTCGTCAGCGCGTTGGTAAACGATTCCCACTCGTTCGGCATGCGGCCCGCTTCCAGGTCGTCCAGGTACCTGGCGAACGACGTGATGCCGGTGGCGCGCAGGCGGCGCGCCAGGCGGCTGTAGACCATCTCCTGCTTGCTATCGGCCAGCGAAATGCCGGCCCGCTTGTAGATCAGCCCCCGCACGCGCTCGAAGTCGCGGCCGTTGAAGTCGAACTCCTTGACGGTTTCCCTGGACATCATCGCTCCCCGCGGTTCAGAACTCTTCCCAGCCGTCGTCAGCCGACGCCGGGGCGGGCTTCTTTGCGGCCGGCGGTGTCATCGCCACCGCGCGAACCGGCGTTTTCGCCACCGGCGCCTTCGCCACCGGCTTGGCCGCGACCGGGGCGGCCAGTGCCGCCGCCGCGGCTTCGTTGCCGAGCTTGAAGATCGCCACCGCCTCGGCCAGGCGCTGCGCCTGGTCCTGCATGCTTTCGGCGGCCGCCGCGGCCTCTTCCACCAGGGCGGCGTTCTGCTGCGTCATGTCGTCCATCTGCGCGATCGCCACGTTCACTTCCTCGATACCCTGGCTCTGTTCCTGCGTGGCAGCGGTGATTTCGCCCATGATGTCGGCCACCTGGCGGATCGACGTCACGATCAGTTCCATCGTCTGGCCGGCCTCGTCGACCAGCTTGCCGCCGGCATCGACCTTGGTCACGGAATCGTCGATCAGCGCCTTGATTTCCTTGGCGGCGCCGGCCGAACGCTGCGCCAGGCTGCGCACCTCGGAAGCAACCACCGCGAAGCCGCGGCCCTGCTCGCCGGCACGCGCCGCTTCCACCGCGGCGTTCAGCGCCAGGATGTTGGTCTGGAACGCGATGCCGTCGATGACGCCGATGATGTCGACGATCTTCGAGGAGCTGGCCTTGATCGAACCCATCGTGTCGACCACCTGCGAGACCACCACGCCGCCCTTTTCGGCCACCGAGGATGCCGAGACGGCCAACTGGTTCGCCTGGCGTGCGTTGTCGGCGTTCTGCTTCACGGTCGACGTCAGCGTGCCCATCGAGCTGGCCGTTTCGCCCAGCGAATTGGCCTGGGTTTCGGTGCGCGCCGACAGGTCGGCATTGCCCGTTGCAATTTCCCGCGAGGCCAGCGCGATGGTCTCGGTGCCGCTGCGCACCTGGCCCACGGTCTTCACCAGGCTGTCGTTCATGTCCTTCAGCGCCTGCAGCAACTCGCTCGTTTCATCCTTGCCCTCGACGACCACGCGCGAGGTCAGCTCGCCGGCGGCGACGCGCTGCGCCACTTCGACGGCGCCCGCCAGCGGCACCGTGATCGAACGCGTCGTGAAGATCGCGCACACCACGCCCACGGTCACGCCCAGCGCGCCCAGCACCAGCGTGAGCATCAGCACGCGGTTGTCCGCTTCCACCGAGGTTTGCTGGAACGTCTTCATGGCGGTGTGCTGCATGTCGACGAGGCGGTTCAGGGCTTCCAGCGTACGGGTATTCAATGGGTCGATGCGGCCGGAAATGATCTTGATCGCGCCCTCGGCATTGAAGGCCATCACTTGCGCCATCGCGTCGTTGAAGGCCACGCCCACCTCCTTGTCCAGCGTGGCCAGTTCGGCCAGCACCTTCTTCTCGGCGTCGTCCAGGCCCAGCTTTTCCAGGCGGGCGCGCGCTTCCTCGAAGCGGGCGTGGTGCGACTTGACCTTGCCCTCTTCCTTCTGCATCAGCTCCACATCGGACTGCAGGCCGATATTGCGCATGGCGATGCCCGATTCCAGCATCGCGCTCTTCATCGCGGCCGCTTCGCGGTTCTTCGCGCTGGTCAGCTCCAGCCCCTCGTTCAGCTGCGACTTGTTGCGGTGGTTCAGCCCGTTAGCCGTCAGCACCAGGGCGACCAGTATCAGCAGGATGATGCCGAAACCGATGCCGAGACGCGTGCCGATCTTGTAATCCCGTACACTCATGTTCAATCCAATCTCTCGATGTATCCACGCGCGCCCTCTTGCGGGGCGCTGTCCGCCAATGTTCTGTGCTGCTCCGCTTACGCGGCCGTCTTGTCCATGAGCCCCATCTCCGGGCTCGACATCAGCTTGTCGATGTCCATCAGGATCAGCATGCGTTCACCGACGGTACCCAGGCCGATCATGTATTCGGAAGAGAACACGGTGCCCATTTCCGGCGATGGCTTGATCTGCTCCGGCTCCAGCGTGGTCACGTCGGACACGCTGTCGACCACCATGCCCACCACGCGCCCGCCGATGTTCAGGATGATCACCACCGTGAACTGGTCGTACACGGGTTCGCCGAGGCGGAACTTGATGCGCATGTCCACCACCGGGATGATGATGCCGCGCAGGTTGATCACGCCCTTGATGAACTCCGGCGCGTTGGCGATGCGGGTCACCGCTTCGTAGCCGCGGATTTCCTGCACCTTCAGGATGTCGATGCCGTATTCTTCCTTGCCCAACGTGAAGGCCAGGAATTCGTGGCCCGCGATGTCGGCATTCTGGTTTGCGTCTGCCATGTTGTTTCCTTTGCTTTCCAAAATTGATAGTCAATCCGTCCGGGCTCAGCCCAGCGTACTCAGCGTGGTTTCGCCCACCAGCTGGCGCGACGAACGGATCAGCGCCGCCACGTCGAGAATCAGCGCGACCCCGCCATCGCCAAGGATCGTCGCCCCGGAGATGCCGGCAACCTTGCGGTAATTCGATTCCAGGTTCTTCACCACCACCTGCTGCTGGCCGACCAGTTCGTCGACGAACAGGCAGGCGCGCTTGCCTTCCGTTTCCAGGATCACGAGGATCCCTTCCCACGGTTCGGCAAAGCGCGGGGCGATGCCGAACATCTGGTACAGCGGGATCAACGGCAGGTATTCGCCGCGCACCTTGACCACGCGGCCCTTGCCGGAAATCTCGCGCACATCCTTTTCCGTGGGCTGCAGCGACTCCACCACGAAGCCCAGCGGCAGGATGTAGACTTCCTCGCCCACCCGGATCGACATGCCGTCCAGGATCGCCAGGGTCAGCGGCAGCGAGATCGAGATCGTGGTGCCGAAGCCCTTGGCCGAGCGGATGTCGACGGTGCCGCCCATCGCCGTGATGTTGCGCTTGACGACATCCATGCCCACGCCGCGGCCGGACACGTCGGTCACCTGCTCGGCCGTCGAGAAGCCCGGCGCGAAAATCAGCTGCCACACGTCGGCGTCGGGCATCGTGTCCGACACCGGCAAGCCGTTCTGCTTCGCCTTGGCCAGGATGCGCTCGCGATTCAGGCCGCCGCCGTCGTCGGATACCTCGATGATGATGTTGCCGCCCTGGTGCGAGGCCGACAGGAACAGCCTGCCCGCGTCGGCCTTGCCGGCCGCGCGCCGCACCTCCGGCATTTCGATGCCGTGGTCGATGCTGTTGCGCACCAGGTGCGTCAGCGGATCGACGATGCGCTCGATCAGGCCCTTGTCCAGCTCCGTCGCCGCGCCGTTCGTGATGAAGTCGACCTTCTTGCCCAGCTTGTGGGCCAGGTCGCGCACCATGCGCGGGAAGCGCGAGAACACGAAGTCCATCGGCATCATGCGGATCGACATCACCGCTTCCTGAAGGTCGCGCGTATTGCGCGTCAGCTGGCTGACGGAAGCCAGCAGCTTTTCGTGCAGCATCGGGTCCAGCACCTCGGCGCGCTGCTCGATCATGGCCTGCGTGATCACCAGCTCGCCGACCAGGTTGATCAGCTGGTCAACCTTCTCGATCGAGACGCGGATCGACGACGATTCGGCACCCTGGCCGTGCGCCACGGCGGCCTTTTCCACTTCCTTCTTCAGCGCCTTCTTTTCTTCCGCGACGGACTCCGTGGCCGGCGTATCCTTGATGCCGGCCGCCGCGCGAATCTGCTCGACGGGCTGGAAGAAGCCGTAGCCGCGCGCGTCGTCGGCGCCGGTTTCGGCATTGGCGCGGATCTCTTCCAGAGGCTGGAAGAAGCCGTAGCCTTCGCCCGCCTGCGTGACCATCGTCTCGGCAGGAGTCAACGGTTCGAAGAAGCCGTAGCCCAGGTCGTCCTCGACCTTGCTGCGCTCGGCACGCTCGGCCGCGGCCTGCTCGTCCGTCAGCGGCGGCAGCTCGACGATGTTCATGTCTTCCGTGTTCAGCACGAAGGAGCAGATCGCCACGATGTCGTCCAGGCTTTCGTGCGTGGTCACGACCATCGCGTTGCGTTCCGCGTCGATCGGCGTGACCACCACGTGCGCCAGCAGGCCCAGCTCGGCCGCCAGCGCCGTCACCTCGCGATGCGCCATCGGCGGCAGCTCGAGCCGCCAGCGGCGCCCGCCGCTGTGGTCGATCGCCTCCTCGTCCACGGCCGCGCCCTGGAACGCCGGAGCCACGTGGGCGATCGCTTCCACCTGCACGTCCTGCGCCAGGTGTTGCAGCATCATGCGCACGTCGCCGACGGCATCCTGGTCAACGGGCGTGCCCAGCCGGTGGCCGTCGAGCTGCATCTTCAGCGCGTCCTTGGCCGCCAGGAAGGCGTCGACGTGATCGAGCGTGAGCGCCATCTCGCCCTTGCGGATCTTGTCCAGCAGGGTCTCGAGCACGTGCGTGACTTCGGTCATGTCGGTCAGCCCGAACGTGCCCGCGCCGCCCTTCACCGAATGGGCGGTGCGGAAGATCGCGTTCAGGTCTTCCTCGGTCGGCGCGTCCACGTCGACCGCGAGCAGCAGCCGTTCCATTTCAGCCAGCAGCTCCTCGGCTTCGTCGAAGAAGACCTGGAAGAACTGGCTAATGTCGATGGTCATGGCACAACTCCGCTTTGCTGTTTGCCAGGCTTGTGGCGCACATATCAGCCGATGACCTTCTTGACCACCTCGATCAGGCGTTGCGGGTCGAACGGCTTGACCAGCCAGCCGTTCGCACCGGCCGCGCGGCCCTTGGCCTTCATCTCGTCGGACGATTCGGTGGTCAGCATCAGGATCGGCGTCTTGGCGTAGGCGGGCAGCTCGCGCAGGCTCTTGATGAGCTGCAGGCCATCCATCTTCGGCATGTTCTGGTCGGTCAGCACCAGGTCGACCGCGCCCTGCTTCGCCTTTTCCAGTCCGTCCTGGCCGTCGACCGCTTCCACCACCTGGTAGCCGGCGGCCTTCAGGCTGAACGCCACCATCTGGCGCAGGGAGCTGGAATCGTCAACCGCAAGAATCGTTTTAGCCATTTTCTTCTCTCACTTATCAAAATTCGGGCACTTCGTGGCCCACTGTGTTTCAATCCATTCGTCCCGGCAGATGCCTGGAACAATTCGTTCGGAACAGTTCGCTCAGAACAGCTCGATATCGCCGCTCTCGAGGTGCTTCTGGCTTACCGCCTTGCGCAGCACATTGCGCAGCTCGAGGCTCTGGATCGCCAGCGCCATGCTGACCTTCCCCAGCAGCTCGACCATCTCGTCGTTGTCGCTGTCCGGGTTCATCTCGGCGCCGTGGGCGCCCAGCGTGGCGAGGAATTCGCGCAAGCCCGTCACGCGCTTCAGGGTGCGGTCGATCAGCTGGCTCGTCAGGTCCTGGAACTGCATGCTGGTGATCGCCGCATTCACGTAGGCACCCACCTGCTCGTTCATCGCCTCGAGCTTTTCCTTGTCCTCGGGCGACGGCGTGCCGCCGTCGAGCAGCAGGCGGATCGTGTCCTGCCGGTCGTTGACGGCCTCGTGGATCGCCATGAAATTGCGCGACAGCTTCTCGATCGCTTCTTCCAGCAGCAGGTTCGTCTGCAGCAGGTCCGTTTCCACCTCCGTCAGGTGCCGCTTGCCGTGGTCGGACACGCCGGACAGCAGGCGCTTCACGTGGGAGCCGAGGATTTTTTTTCTGTTCATGTGGATCTCGCGTTGACTCTTCTTCCCTGGATTGCTTCGGGTCTCATGCTTTTCACTGCCGCTGCGGCACGGCCGCCGCGTCCTGCGTGGCCTCGGTGCCGGCCCCGATCTCGAGCTTGCCGGCATCGCGCATCAAGCCCTCTTCCGTCTTCTTGTTCATCACGATGATGCTGATGCGCCGGTTGATCGGGTTGAACGGGTCCTTGCGGTCCAGGTTCACGGCCGAGCCCAGGCCCACTACGCGCATCACCTTATTGTCCTGCATCCCGCCCTGAACGAGCGCGCGCCGCGAGGCGTTCGCGCGGTCGGCCGACAGTTCCCAGTTGCTGTAGCCGTTCTCCGAGAAGTACGGCGTGGCATCCGTGTGGCCCGACAGGCCGATCTTGTTCGGCACGTCGTTCAGGATCGGCCCGATCTCGGTCAGGATCTCGCGCGTGTACGCCGCCAGGTCCGCCTTCGCGGACGGGAACATCGGCCGGTTCTGCTCATCCACGATCTGGATCCGCAAGCCTTCGCTGGTAAAGTCGAGCAGCAGCTGGTTCTTGAACTTCTGCAGCGCCGGCGTGTTCTCGATCTTCTGCTGCAGGCGTTCCTTCAAGCCCTGCAGGCGCTGCTTCTCTTCCCGTTCCATCGCCTGCTTGGCGGCCGTCAGGTTGAACGTCTTCTTGGTGGTGGACGGATCGTCGCCGGCCTTCACCTGGCCTTCCTTGCGCGTCAGGTCCTTGCCGCCGCCGGCGATCACGGACGAGCTGTCGCCACTGCCCGAGCCCCCCTGCATCGCCACCTTCAGCGGCGTCTTGAAATACTCCGAAATCCCGTTCAGGTCGCCCTTGCTCGTCGAGCCCAGCAGCCACATCAACAGGAAGAAGGCCATCATCGCCGTCACGAAGTCGGCATACGCGATCTTCCATGCGCCGCCGTGGTGACCGCCGCCGCCTTTCTTGATGCGCTTGACGATAATGGGCCGCAGGCCTTCATCAGCCATGGTGCTTACCCTCGCTCATCGATTACTTGGACTTCGATTTCTTGATGTGGTCTTCCAGCTCGGCGAAGGTCGGGCGCTCGGTCGAGTACAACACCTTGCGGCCGAATTCCACCGCCAGCGCCGGCGCGTAGCCGTTCAGGCTGGCCAGCAGCGTCACCTTCACGCACTGGAACATCTTCGACGATTCTTCCAGCTTCTGCTCGAGCAGATTGGACAGCGGGCCCACGAAACCATAGGCGAGCAGGATGCCGAGGAAGGTACCGACCAGCGCCTTCGCGATCAGCATGCCCAGCTCGGAAGGCGGCAGGCCCACCGACTCCATCGTGTGCACCACGCCCATCACCGCCGCCACGATGCCGAAGGCCGGCAAGCCGTCGGCCAGCTTGGCGATCACGTGCGCCGGCACGGCACCCTCGTGGTGGTGGGTTTCCAGCTCGTTATCCATCAGGTTCTCGATCTGGAACGCGTCCATATTGCCCGACACCATCAGGCGCAGGTAGTCCGTCATGAACTCCACGATGTGGTGATCCTCGAGCACCGACGGGTACTTCGAGAACAGCGGGCTCTGCTCCGGTGTCTCGATATCGCCCTCGATCGACATCAGGCCCTCCTTGCGCACCTTGGAGAGGATGTCGAACAACAGCGACATCAGGTCCATGTACAACTCCTTGGTGTGGCGCGAACCCTTGAGCAGGGTCGGCAGGGCCGCCAGCGTGGCCTTGATCGATTTGCCGTTATTGCCGACGAAGAAAGCGCCCACGGCGGCGCCCCCGATCATCAGCAGTTCCAACGGCTGGAACAGGACCGCGACGTGACCGCCGGCGAGCACGAAGCCGCCGAAGACACTGACGCAGACCACGACATAACCAATAATTACCAGCAAGCCTGCAAACTCCTATAGTTGTCCAAACGAGGATGCCAAATCGCGGCAAGTCAAAATAATTCCACCAGGAACTACAATAGCGTGAGAAAGCCGGGCTCGCAAGGGAAAGCCAATCAAAACGCCCAAACAAATAGCGGCGGCGCTCCCTCTGTGGTAAAGATGGTCTTGTCCGGTTTGAAACCTGGGATATTGAATTCGTAACTTACTAACAAGCTGCCAACTTTCATTTCCCGCCGCGCCTTGTCAAATAAGCCCGACATTACCGCGGGTGATAAATAAGCAAACACCAGGTCATAGTCGCCGAAATGAAGCTTTTCATAATCGCCACGGATGAATTGCGCGCGGCTGCCGGTGAATCGGGCGCGCAGCGCGGAATATAAATACGGCAAGGGCGCAAGTTCGATGCCGGTGCACCGGGCGTCGGGCCGGGCGCGCGCCAGGTGCAGCGTGAAGCCGCCGAGACCGCTTCCGACATCGACGACGCGCACGCCCGGGCGGCCGGGCACGAGTTGCTCGACCGCCTGCCAGACGGCCGGGCTGGAAGGAAAATACGGCACCTGTGTGCGAAAGGTGGACCAGTACCACCCCAGCAGCACGACGAACACGAGCAGGAACAGCACCGGCGGCAGTTGCAGGCCCAGCGCGGCAAGCAGCGCGACCGGAAACAGCAGCTCGATGATGCGCCACCAGGGCGCCAGGCCGATCTTCCAGGTGATCGACATGGCCACGGCCCCTTGCAGGGCGCACGCTTCCAGCAGGGTCAGCCCGCGTCCGAACGCATCGAGCGCGACCGCCAGCGCCGCCGTGGGCACCAGGGCGGCCAGCTGGCAGAGCAGTGCCTGCACGGCCGGCAAACGAAAAAGCCGGGCTGGCGTCACGCGCCACCCCGGCTCTCTGGAACGGAACGGTTGAGGAGGGTCACGCGGCCAGGGATTCTTCTTTGGCCTTGCGCGTCTTGCCGGCCCGCGAGGGCATGTGGCACAGGCCGCAGTGGTAATCGCCGTTCAGGTCCATCGCGTTGACGACGAACTTGCCCTGGCATTTCTTGCAGGCTTTCATTTCAAGCATCCTGCTGCTGAAGAAGCGCACCAGCGTCCAGGCGCGCGTCAGCGACAGCAGCGGCTCCTCGCCGGGGGCGGGAGGCATCTGCTCCAGGTACAGCTGATAAGCCTTCATCACGGCATGGATGCCAGTGGCGCCGGCGTGCTGGACGAGGAAGTCGTGGATATTGATGAACAGGGAAGCATGGATGTTCGGCTGCCAGGTCAGGAACCAGTCCGTGGAGAACGGCAGCATGCCTTTCGGCGGCGACACGCCCTTCAGTTCCTTGTACAGCTTGAGCAGCCGCTCGCGCGACAGCGATACCTCGGACTCCAGCAATTGCAGCCGCGCACCCAAATTGATGAGCTCGATCGCCAGCTGGATTTCCTGCGCTTCGCTGACCACGCTTTTCTTGCCTGCGTTACTCATATTCCCGCTCCCCGTCGCTTTTCTATCTGTCCAGTCAGTGTACCGCTCAGGCGATTTCTTCGACGCCCTGTCCAGCCATCAGGATTGCCGCGTGCGATTGCGCCAGCGAACGGTCCTTGTTGTAGTTGGTCAGCATCGACAGGATCGCGCTGTCGTCGAAGCGGAAGCGGGCCAGCATCATGTTGCCGCCCGCCAGCTTCAGGATCTGGGCGTTGCTCATGCCTTCGATCAGGTCGGCGATATCGGCCGAGATGCCAAGGCGGAAGATTGCCGTGACCTTGTCCGCGCGGATCATCTGCTGGGCCAGCATCAGGTAGGAGAGGTTCGCGTCGCGGATCTCGGCCATCATGTCGTTCGCAGTCATTGTGTGCTCCTCAAAGCGTTTCCGTTGAGACACATTCTGCTGTAGGGTCGCTTGCACGAGAAGAGGCGACCGTCTGTATTTGAGGTAGGGAAACGGCGATCGCACCCTGTCGGCGTTTGTCTGACAAACGCAGGGCGACCATAGGGGCGCGCCAGTATTGGCGCGGCTTTGCGGGTTGTAGCGGTGGGCGAAAAACCGTCGGATTCGGCACGTATCCAGATGCCGGGTTGACGCTTTTTAGCGACATCTAAACCGGTAACGGCAGCCCTGTCGGGAACTTTAGGGTCGACAGCAAAAAATTTTAGAATTTTTTTCTGTCATCCAATGCAACGAACAGAGAGGCTTTTCCGGGCATCTGGATGGGGTAACGGTTCGAGCACACGGAACTTTAGGGACTTTTTGAAAAAAATCCGAATTTTTTCGCCGCCCCATAATCCTGCCTTTTTATTAAGTGACATATTTTCAACTGAAATTTTATCAATTAAGGAATTGGCAATACATTCTACTACCCCGGCGCCCCATTTGCAGATGTCTATATGACATTCCCGGCGTGCTACACTCCGGCCTTCGTCCGACACACCCATGGAGCTGCCATGATTCCAACCCGCGCCGATTGCCTGGCCCGCGACGCCGCCGATCCGCTGGCGCCGCTGCGCGCCGCCTTCGACCTGCCCGCCGGGGTGATCTACCTGGACGGCAATTCGCTGGGCGCGCGTCCCAGGGCCGCATCGGCGCGCGCCGCCGAGGTGATCGGCCGCGAATGGGGCCAGGACCTGATCACGAGCTGGAACACGGCGGGCTGGTTCGACCTGCCCAAGCGGCTGGGCGCCAAGCTGGCGTCGTTGATCGGCGCCCTGCCCGGCGAGGTGGCGGTGACCGACACCACGTCGATCAACCTGTTCAAGGCGCTGGCCGGCGCACTGGCGATGCAGGCGCGCGACCCGCGCCGCACGACCATCGTGACCGAGCGCAGCAACTTTCCTACCGATATCTATATGGCGGAAGGCTTGTCCGGCTGGTTGGGGCGGGGGCACACGGTGCGCCTGGTCGACAGCCCGGACGAGATTGCCGGTGCGCTCGGCCCGGATACCGCCGTGCTGCTGCTCACGCACGTGAACTACCGCACCGGCCATATGCACGACATGGCGGCGTTGACGGCGCTGGCGCACGAGCATGGCGCCCTCACCGTGTGGGACCTGGCCCATTCGGCCGGCGCCGTGCCGGTGGACCTGCATGGCGCACGCGCCGACTTTGCCGTCGGTTGTACCTATAAATACCTGAACGGCGGCCCGGGCGCCCCGGCCTTCATCTGGGTGCCGGAGCGCCACCAGGCTGCATTCACCCAGCCGCTGTCGGGCTGGTGGGGCCATGCGGCGCCCTTCGCCATGGCGCCTTCGTTCGCCCCGTGCGATGGCATCGGCCGCGCCCTGTGCGGCACGCAGCCCGTCGTGTCGCTGGCACTGGTCGAGTGCGGGCTGGACGTGTTCGCGCAGACCGACATGGCGGCGCTGCGCGCCAAGTCGCTGGCGCTGACGGACCTGTTCATCGGCCTGGTAGAGGAACGCTGCGCCGTCCACCCGCTGGCCCTGGTCACGCCGCGCGACCATGCCCGCCGGGGCAGCCATGTCAGTTTCACCCATCCGCACGGCTATGCGATGATGCAGGCGCTGATCGCACGCGGCGTGATCGGCGACTACCGCGAGCCGCACATCATGCGCTTCGGCTTCACGCCCCTGTATACCAGCTTCGCGGAAGTCTGGGACGCGGTCGACATCCTGAAGCGGATCCTCGACGACGCGGACTACGACGTGAACGCCGCGCGCGGCGCTGTCACCTGAAGGACCCCGCATGAGCGAACAAGACAAGGACGGCGCGTGGCACGGCGCGCAGATGGATTTTTCGAAGTCGATGAGCTACGGCGACTACCTGGGCCTGGAGCAAATCCTGAACGCGCAGCATCCACTGTCGCCGAACCACAACGAACTGCTGTTCATCGTGCAGCACCAGACCAGCGAGCTGTGGATGAAGCTGATGCTGCACGAAATGCACGCGGTGCGCGAGCACATCCGCCGCGACGACCTGCCGCCCGCCTTCAAGATGCTGGCCCGCGTGGCGCGCATCATGGACCAGCTGGTGCATGCCTGGGACGTGCTGGCGACGATGACGCCGCCCGAATACACGGCGATCCGCCCCTATCTGGGCGCCTCGTCCGGCTTCCAGTCCTACCAGTACCGCGAGATCGAATTCATCCTCGGGAACAAGAACGCGCAACTGCTCGCGGTGCACGCCTCCACGCCGGCCACCCACGAGATCCTGCACCGCGCGCTGCATGAACCGTCCGTGTACGACGAAGCCGTGCGGCTACTGGCCCGCAACGGCCTGCCGGTGTCCGGCGCCCGCCTCGCGGCGGACCCGACACTGCCCACGGCGGCCGACGAATCCGTGAAGGCGGCCTGGCTGGAAGTGTATCGGGACCCGGCGAAGCACTGGGCGCTGTACGAGCTGGCCGAAAAGCTGGTGGACCTGGAAACGGCCTTTCGCTTCTGGCGCTTCCGCCACGTGACCACCGTGGAGCGCATCATCGGCTTCAAGACAGGCACCGGGGGCACGGCGGGCGTGAGCTACCTGCGCAAGATGCTCGACGTGGTGCTGTTCCCGGAGCTGTTTGCGCTGCGTACCGAACTCTAGACAGCAGCCGCCGCGGTTGACAGCCACCGGGGCTTTGACAGCGGGCGGGCCGCGACGTGAGCACCTACCCCCACCGGCAGGCCGTGGTTGCTGTGGGATGAATTTGAAGGAGTCGATACAATGAAACAAGCATTTACCTGCACCCCCCTGCTGCTGGCTACCGCCCTCCTGTGCGGCGGCGCCAACGCGGCGAAGAACAAGAGCGTGGGCGAGCCCGGCGAGTTCGATTACTACGCGCTGGCCCTGTCGTGGTCGCCGTCGTACTGCGCCACCAATGGCGACCGCGACCCGAACCAGTGCGGCAGCGGCCGCCGCCTGGGCTTCGTGCTGCACGGCCTGTGGCCGCAGTATGAAAACGGCTATCCGCAGAACTGCTCGCGCGAAAAGCTGCCGGAGCAGCTGCGCCGCAAGTACGAGGGCATCTACCCCTCGCCGAAGCTGATCGGCCATGAATGGTCCAAGCACGGCACCTGCTCGGGCCTCGGGCCGGAAGGCTACCTGGCGCTGTCGGCGAAGCTGAAGGATGCCGTGGTGGTGCCGGCCGCCTACCGCGCGCCCGAGCAACCGGTGCGCGTGACGATACCCCAGTTCAAGGAAGCTTTTCGCAGCGCCAACCCGCGCCTGGCCCAGGATGCCGTCGTGCCCTTCTGCACCGGCGCCGGCCGCTTCCTGCGCGAGATCCGCGTCTGCTACGCCAAGGATGGTGCGTCGCGCAGCTGCGGCAAGGCGGAAATCAAGCGTTCGGAAAAGAGCTGCGGCCAGGCTTCCTTCCTGCTGCAAAGCGTGCGGTGACTGAATCGGCGCATCCCGCCTTGCGCACGCGGCACCGTTTGCCGGTAAAATTCTGTCCATGACACAGGCAAGCCCAACGATAGACCTCAGCAGCTGCGACCGGGAAGCGATCCGCACGCCCGGCAGCATCCAGCCGCACGGCTGCGTGCTGGCGCTGTCGCCGGACGGCATCGTGGTGCAGGCCAGCGACAACCTGGCGCGCTACGTGGGCGTGGCCCCGGAGGCGGCATTGGGCCGCACGCTGGCCGATGTGATCGGCGCGGCCGCGGCCGCCGAGCTGGCGCCGGAGTTCGCGGGTGCCGGCGAACGGCCGTCCTTCGCGGCCACCGTGCGGCTCGCGGAGAGCGGCGCGTTCGACGTGCTGGTGCACCGCTACGATGCGCTGCTCATGCTCGAATTCGAAGCCGTGCAGCGCACCGGCGTGGCCGACTTCCGCCACCTGTATCCGCTGGTCGGCAATTTCCTGCAGCAGGTGCACGACACCGACACGGTCGAAACGATGAGTGCCCGCGCGGCGGACGAGATCCGTGCGGTGACCGGCTTCAACCGCGTGCTCGTCTATAAATTCGATGCCGAAGGCCATGGCCACGTGCTGGCCGAGAGCAATGACGGCAACCTGCCGTCCTACCTGGGCCAGCGCTTTCCCGCCTCCGACATTCCCCGGCAGGCACGCGAATTGTATGCCTCGAACCGCATCCGCCTGATCCGCGACGCGAACTACACGCCCTCTCGGCTGGTGCCGGCGGAAAATCCGCTGACGGGCGCGCCGAACGACCTGTCGTTCGCGGCGCTGCGCAGCGTGTCGCCGGTCCACCTGCAGTACATGCGCAACATGGGCACGCTGGCCTCGATGTCCGTGTCGCTGATGGTCAAGGGCAAGCTGTGGGGCCTGATCTCCTGTCACAACGCCAAGCCGTGCCACGTCACCTTCGACAAGCGCACCGCCTGCGAACAGCTGGGCCAGATCCTGGCGCTGCGCATCGAAAGCCGCGAAGTGGCCAACGAGCTGCAGTTCCGGCTCGAGGTGCGGCGCATCATGGTATCCGTGCTGGGCGGGCTCACGCAGGGCGCCAACTTCATCGAGAACATGGGCAGCGTGTTTCCCGAGTTGCTGCATTTCGCCCGGGCCGGGGGCGCCGCGATCATCGTGGACGACCGCATCGTCAGCTATGGCGACACCCCGGGCGAAGCGCAATTGCGCGAGCTGATCGGGTGGCTGCAGGTCAATACGCACGACGACGTGTATTACACCGACCGGCTGAGCTGCGAGTTTCCACCCGCCGGCGCCTACCGGCAAAGCGCCAGCGGTCTGCTGGCCATGCCGATTTCGCGCATCCACAAGCACTACCTGCTGTGGTTCCGCCCCGAATTCGTGTACACGATCGACTGGGCCGGCAACCCGCACCAGAAGGAGGCGCCGCCGGGAGCGCCCACCCAGCTGAGCCCGCGCACCAGCTTCGCATCGTGGCGCGAGACGGTGCATGGCACCTCGGCGCAATGGCACCCGGGCGAGATCGAGATGGCGCTGGAATTCCGCACGGCCCTCCTGGGCATCGCGCTGGAGCGCGCCGAACAGATGGCGGAACTGGCCGAGGAACTGGGCCGCGCCAACAAGGAGCTGGAAGCGTTCTCGTATTCGGTGTCGCACGACCTGCGCGCGCCGCTGCGGCACATCGTCGGCTTTTCCGACCTGCTGCTGGAAACGGCGGGCGGCGGTTCGCCGGAGAAGCAGCAGCGCTTCCTCACCAATATCAAGGAGTCTGCGAGGCTGGCGGGCAAGCTGGTCGACGACCTGCTGAGCTTCTCGCAGATGGGCCGCGCCTCGCTGCGGCCGGTGCAAGTCGACATGAACGAGCTGGTGCGCTCCTGCATCGACAAGCTCTCCCTCGACGTCGGCACCCGCCGCGTCGAATGGCATGTGGGCGACCTGCCGGCGGTCGTGGCCGACCCGACCTTCATCCAGCTGGCCCTGTACAACCTGCTGTCGAACGCGCTGAAATTCACCGGCCAGAAGGACCCGGCCGTGATTCGCGTCGAAGGCCGGCGCGAAGCCGCGGTGACCGTGTTCACGGTGGCCGACAACGGCATCGGCTTCAACATGGACTATGTTCACAAGCTGTTCGGCGTCTTCCAGCGCCTGCACCGGATGGAAGATTTCCAGGGCACGGGCATCGGCCTGGCCAATGTGCGGCGCATCGTGGAACGCCACGGCGGCGCCGTGACCGCGCACTCGGCGCCCGGCCAGGGAGCGACGTTCACCTTTTCCATCCCCCACTCGTCATAAAGCGTATGTTAAAGCCCATCCTGCTCGTGGAAGACAATCCCCACGACCTCGAACTGACCCTGATCGCGCTGGAGAAAAGCCAGCTCGCCAACGAGGTGATCGTCGTGCGCGACGGCGCCGAGGCGCTCGATTACCTGCTGTGCCGGGGTGAGTATGCGCAGCGGCAGAAAGGCAATCCGGCCGTGGTGCTGCTGGACCTGAAGCTGCCGAAGGTGGACGGACTAGAAGTGCTGCGCGAGATCCGCAGTGGCGCCGACCTGCGCGCGCTGCCGGTGGTGATGCTCACCTCCTCGCGCGAGGAGCAGGACCTGGTGCGCAGCTACGAGCTGGGCGTGAATGCCTATGTAGTGAAGCCGGTCGAATTCAAGGAATTCGTGCGCGCGATCTCCGATCTCGGCATCTTCTGGGCCGTGCTGAATGAACCGCCACCAGGCTCGCAGCGCTACGTGCGGCCGATCAGCTGAGCCGAGCTTCCACCGCGCCCAGACGAGAAGAGATATCCCGCCTCCCGCCCCGCGGCGCCAGCAAAAAAAGTTGCAAAAAAACCGGTGCCTGTCACCGGTTTTCGGGAAACATTCCACCGCCGGCAACCGCTTCGCCACGCGTTCGTCAGGCCGCCTTGCGCCGCCGCAGCAGGTGGCGTATCCGTGCGCTCAGCACGTCCGGGTTGTATGGCTTGGGCAGCAGGCTGATGCCCGGGTCCATCTTGCCTTCGTGCGCCAGCACGCCCTCCGCATAACCCGAGGTGAACAGCACCTGCGCGTCCGGGCAATGCCGGCGCACCAGGTCCGCCAGTTGCAGGCTGCTCATCCGGCCCGGCATGATCACGTCGGTGAAGAGCAGGTCGACGCGCGCGCCGTTCTCCACGACGCGCGCGGCATGGTCGGCATCCGGCGCCTGCAGCACGTGGTAGCCCAGCGCCACCAGGAGCTGCGCGGTGGCGTCGCGCACGTCGTCCTCGTCCTCCACGACCAGCACCGTCTCGATGCCGCCGTACAGCGGCGTCGAACCGCCTTCATCCTCCGCCGCCGCGGCCTGGGTGGCGCTGCGGCGCAGGAAAATGCGCACGCTGGTACCTTCGCCCGGCGCGCTTTTCAGCACGATCTCGCCACCCGACTGCTTCACGAAGCCATAGGCCATCGACAGCCCCAGCCCCGTGCCCTGGCCGGTCGGCTTGGTGGTGAAGAAGGGTTCGAAGGCGCGCTGCAGCACTTCCGGCGGCATGCCCTTGCCGGTGTCGGCCACCTCGATCATCACGTATTCGCCCTGCCCCACTTCGGCCAGTTCTGTCGCCCCCGGCGCCACGTTGCGGGCGCGCAGCGTCAGCGTGCCGCCGCCCGGCATCGCGTCGCGCGCATTGATGGCCAGGTTCAGGATCACATTGTGCAGCTGGCTCGGATCGACGGCGGTGCTCCACACGCCGGGCGCGATGTCGGTCGAGATCCTGGCCTGCGGGCCGAGCACGCGGCGCAGCATTTCCTCCATGTCCGACAGCACCACCGACGGATCGATGACGACGGCTTGCAGCGGCTGGCGCCGCGCGAATGCGAGCAGATGGGCCGCCAGCCGGCCGCCGCGCTCGACGCCGGCCAACGCGGCATCGACGCGCCCGCGCGCATTCTCATTCAAGCCGCCCATGAGCTTCACCAGCTGCAGGTTGCCGCCGATGATCTGCAACACGTTGTTGAAATCGTGCGCAACGCCGCCAGTCAACTGGCCGATCGCTTCCATCTTCTGCGCCTGGTGCAGCGCCGCCTGGCTGGCGCGCAATTCCTCCTGGCTGCGCGCCAGCGACGCGAACGCCTCGTCGCGCTGGCGGCGCGCCACGCAGGCGGCGCTGTGGTAGCGCAGGCGCGCCACGAGTTCGCGGCCATCCGGCCATTTCACGAGATAGTCGTTGGCGCCGGCCGCGAAGGCCTGCACCTTGATCTGCGCATCGTGCTCGGACGACAGCATGACGATAGGAATGTGTTCGGTGCGGCGGTCCGCGCGCAGGTTGCGTACGACGGCGAAGCCGTCGGTGCCGGGCATGCGCAGGTCGACGAGCACCACGGTGGCATCGACTTGCAGCACCAGTTCCACGGCCCGCTCCGCGCAGCGTTCGTAGCACAGGGCGACGTCGGCGTGCCCTTCCAGGCAGTGCAGCAGGTAATCCTGCGCCAGCGGTTCGTCGTCGATGAGCAGGACGGAACAGGAACTCTGTTGCATAGCGCGCGGCGGCGGCTCCGGTAGAATGTAAACAAAAAGCAAGATTGCATTCTACTACATTCGCTGGTCCTTTATGCATGCGGTGTCAACGGTGCGCGGCTTGTTAAATTCGCTGAGAGTCCTGCCTGTCGAGGAATTTGACAGCTCATCCGCAGCCGGTGCTCCTCCAGGATTGCAAGCCGCTGATTTTTCAGTGACTGCGCATGCAGGCGCGGACCTTGCTTGTAGTTCAGCTCCACGTACAAGGAGACAACGATGAGTTCTGCAATGCTGAAACGTGTAACGATGTACGGTATCGCCGCCGCCGCGCTGGGCGCGGCAGCCATGTCCGCCCACGCCACCGTCTATACCGCCACGCTGTCCGGCGCGATCGAAGCGCCGCCGAACGACTCGCCGGGCACCGGCACGATCACGCTGGACTTCGACGTCGCCACGCACACGATGACGATCGACGTCACGTTCTCCGGCCTGCTGGCCGGCACGACGATCGCGCACATCCATTGCTGCACGGCCGAACCGGGAACCGGCACGGCGCCTCCCGCCACGCAGGTGCCGACCCTGACCGGATTCCCGGCAGGCGTCACGTTTGGCACGTATTCGCGCACGTTCGATACGCTCGATGCGACCACGTGGAATCCCGCCTTCATTACCGCCAGCGGCGGCACGGCCGCCGATGCCGAGGCGGCATTCCTGGCGGGACTGGACGGAGGCCGGGCCTACCTGAACCTGCATACGGAATTCGCGCCGGGCGGGGAGATCCGCGGCTTCCTGCAGCCGGTGCCGGAACCGGCCACCTTCGCGCTGCTCGCGCTGGGTGCGCCGGTCGTGCTGGTGGCGGCGCGCCGCCGGCGCGCGAAGTAAACCAGCCGCGGTTCCGCGTCCGGCGGAGACATTGGCGGACCGGTGTCGCACACCAGCTTGTCGGTGTGCGACACCGGTACCCGCCCGAAGTCACGCCGTGGCTGCCACCAGATAGCGTGCCCCCGGCGTGCCGTGCGCGAAGCGTTGCGAGAGCGCCTTGCGCGTGGCTTCGTACTCGATCCAGTCATTGCCGTCCTGCAGCGGCGGAATCGTCACGACCTCGCCCTGGTCCAGCCCCGCCAGCGCGGCGTCGACCATGTCCTGGGCACGCATCACCATGCCGCTCGGCAGGTTCGTGTGCGACAGGCCTGCCGTGTCCCAGAAATCCGTCGCGGTCGCACCCGGCAGCACGGCCTGGGCGCGGATGCCCTTGTCGGCCAGCTCATGGTGCAGCGATTGCGTGAGTGCCAGTACATACGCCTTGCTTGCGCCGTACACGCCGTTCAGGATCTCGACGCCGACGGCGACGATCGATGCGATATTGATGATGGTGCCGCCGCCGCGCGCCACGAAGGCCGGTGCAGCCGCGTACATCAGCCGCGTCGGCGCCGTCACATTGATGTCGATCATCTGTTCCATGCGGTCCACGCTCGACTCCAGCAGCGGCGTCACGCCGCCGAAGCCGGCGTTGTTCACCAGCAGCGTGATCGCCGGGTCGGTCCGGAGAATCTCTTCCACCCGGGCCAGGTCGTCGCGCTGCCCCAGGTCCGCCTGCACGATCGTCGCCTTGCGGCCATGCGCCCGCTCCACGCGGTCGGCCACGTCGTGCAGCCGCGCCTCGTTGCGGGCCACGAGGATCAGGTCGTAGCCGCGTGCCGCCAGGCGGTCCGCATAGATGGCGCCGATGCCGGAGGATGCGCCGGTGATCAGGGCGGTGCCTTTGTTCGATTGCTGGGTCATGTCGTTCTCCTTGGATGGTTGGCCGCGTTGCGCGATTGGCTTGCTGTGACTGAATTATGGTCTCGCCCCTGCACCGCGAAAACGACCAAAAGCCCTCGATTCCGGACACGCCAGCCATCCCCCATCCGGCCAATGGGAGGGAGCGGATGGCCCGGCTAGAATGACAAAACCGTCAACCCCTCCTTTCAGGACATCATGGCCGCCCGCATCGCCCTCGTCGTCTTCCCCGGTTTCCAGGTGCTCGACTTCGCCGCCCTCACCGTCTTTGAAATCGCCAACAAGATCCATGGCGGCCCGCGCTACGAAGTCGAGACCGTCTCGCACAGCGGCGGCATCGTGACCAGTTCATCCGGCGTGCCGGTCGACACGAAGCCGTTCGGGCGCCGTGCCTACGACACGCTGCTGATCGCCGGGCCCACGGTGGTCGCGCCCGCCGAACCGGAACTGCTCGCAGCGCTGCGCGACGCCAGCCCGCGTGCGCGGCGCACGGCGTGCCTGTGCACCGGCGCGTTCGTTGCCGCCGAGGCGGGCCTGCTGTCCGGCCGCCGCGTCACCACGCACTGGGCGCTGGGCCATGAATTGAAGAAGTCGTATCCGGATATCGAACTCGATGACGACAAGATCTTCGTCGCCGACGGCCCGGTGTGGACGTCGGCCGGCATGAGCGCCTGCATCGACCTCGCGCTGGGTCTGGTCGGCGCCGACCTGGGCACGGAGGTGTCGAAGGCGGTGGCGCGCATGATGGTCGTGTACCACCGCCGCACCGGCGGGCAATCGCAGTTCTCGTCGATGGCGCAGATGGATGGCGGTTCGGACCGCATCCGCAGTGCCCTGCTGTTCGCCAAGGAAAACCTGCAGACGGAACTGTCGGTGGAGCGGCTCGCCGAGCACGTGCACTGGAGCCCGCGCCATTTTTCCCGCGCATTCCGCGAGCAGACGGGTCACTCGCCCGCCAAGGCCATCGAAAAGCTGCGGCTGGAAGCGGCCCGCTCGCTGATCGAGGATGGCCACGCGACCATCGGCCGCATCGCGGCGCAGACGGGCTTCGGCGACGAGGAACGGATGCGGCGCGCGTTCGTGCGCACCTTCGGCAAGTCGCCGCAGGCGGTGATGCGGGAATCCAGGCAGCGGATCGGGTACGATGTGCCGGACATGATGGCGCACTAGGAAGTGCCGTCCTTGCCGAAGGAGCAAACCATGGCTGCGCGAACCGTCGAGTACCTGCACCTGCCGCCGGGCAGCACCCCGCCGCCGCTGCCCGGCGCGCCCTTTGCCGCCCTCGTCGTCATCGAGGCGGCAGTGGCGGAACCGTGGCGCTGGGAGGTCAGCCGCTGGCTGGTGGAAAGCGGTTGCCGCTACATGCTCGCCTGGGGCAAGGGCTGCAGCGATTGGGATGATTCGGTCGACGAGGCGAACGACGAAGCGCACGCGTACGACGAGATTCCGGAAGAGGCGTTCGTGGTGACGACCTGGCACGACGACGAGGAACTGGAAGAAGTGTTCTGGTTCGCGAAGCACTGCGCCGCGCATCCCACCCTCGCGCTGCACCGGGCGGTGATCGTGCACATCGCCGACGCGGCGCGGGAGCAGGCATTGCGCGAGGCGTACGAAGCAGCGTGATGCACGCACCGCAAAGCAAAGGGCCGCGCCCACTTGCGTGGACGCGGCCCTCGAGACGATCGTAAAGCCGGCTTACTTCAACAGCATCTCGTTCATCCGCTTCACGAACGCGGCCGGATCGGCCAGCGTACCGCCTTCGGCCAGCAAAGCCTGGTCGAACAGCAGGTGCGCCCAGTCGGCGAACTTGCCGCTGTCGTCGTTCTCGTATTTCAGGCGCGTGACCAGCGGGTGGTTCGGGTTGATCTCGAGGATCGGCTTGGTCTCCGGCGCGGTCTGGCCGGCCGCCTTCAGCATGCGCAGCAGGTTGCCGGACAGTTCATGCTCGTCCGCCACCAGGCAGGCCGGGGAGTCGGTCAGGCGGAAGGTCACGCGCACGTCCTTGGCCTTGTCGCCCAGCGTGCCTTTCATCTTCTCGACCAGGTCCTTGTACTGCGCTTCGGTTTCCTCGTGCTCCTTCTTCTCGGCCTCGTCTTCCAGCTTGCCCAGGTCCAGGCCGCCCTTGGCGACGGACACCAGTTCCTTGCCGTCAAACTCGGTCAGGAAGGACAGCATCCACTCGTCCACGCGGTCGGTCAGCAGCAGCACTTCCACGCCCTTCTTGCGGAAGATTTCCAGGTGCGGGCTGTTCTTCGCGGCCGTGAAGCTCTCGCCCGTCACGTAGTAGATCTTTTCCTGGCCTTCCTTCATGCGGCCCACGTAGTCGGCCAGCGCGACGGTCTGCTCGGAAGTATCATTGTGCGTGGAGGCGAAGCGCAGCAGCTTGGCCAGGCGGTCCTTGTTCGTGAAGTCTTCGCCCACGCCTTCCTTCAGCACCTGGCCGAACTCGGTCCAGAAGGTCTGGTACTTGTCCTTCTTTTCCTGCTCCTCGGCGTTGGCCAGTTCTTCCAGCATGCCGATCACGCGCTTGGTCGAGCCTTCGCGGATCGCCTTCACGTCGCGCGATTCCTGCAGGATTTCGCGCGACACGTTCAGCGGCAGGTCGGCCGAGTCGATCACACCCTTCACGAAGCGCAGGTACGTCGGCATCAGCTGCTCGGCGTCGTCCATGATGAATACGCGCTTCACGTACAGCTTGATGCCGCCGCGCTTGTTGCGGTCCCACAGGTCGAACGGCGCCTTGGCCGGAATGTACAGCAGCTGCGTGTATTCGCTGCGGCCTTCCACGCGGTTGTGCGTGTAGGTCAGCGGCGCGCCGAAGTCATGCGACACGTGCTTGTAGAATTCCTCGTACTGCTCCGGCGTGATGTCGCTCTTGGAACGGGCCCACAGCGCACTGGCCTGGTTGATGGTTTCCAGCTCATCCCTGGTCACCATCTCCTTCTTCTCTTCGTCCCACTCTTCCTTCGCCATCTGGATCGGCAGCGAGATGTGGTCGGAATACTTGGTGATGATGGACTTCAGCTTCCACGTGGACAGCAGCTCGTCTTCACCCTCGCGCAGGTGCAGGATGATGTCGGTGCCGCGGTTCGTCTTCTCGATCGATTCCACGCTGTAGTCGCCTTCGCCGGTCGATTCCCAGCGCACGGCATCACTTGCTTCGAGTCCTGCCCGGCGCGTCTCGACGGTGATGCGGTCGGCCACGATGAAGCCGGAGTAGAAGCCCACGCCGAACTGGCCGATCAGCGCGGCATCCTTCTGCTGGTCGCCGGAGAGCTTGCCGAAGAATTCCTTGGTGCCCGACTTGGCGATCGTGCCCAGGTGGCTGATGACTTCATCGCGGCTCATGCCGATGCCGTTGTCCGAAATCGTGATCGTGCGGGCCGCCTTGTCGAACGCCACCTTGATCTTCAGTTCGTGGTCGTTGCCATACAGGGCGTCGTTGTTGATGGCTTCGAAGCGCAGCTTGTCGGCCGCGTCCGATGCGTTGGAGATCAGCTCGCGCAGGAAGATTTCCTTGTTCGAGTACAGCGAGTGGATCATCAGCTGCAGCAGCTGTTTCACTTCCGCCTGGAAGCCCAGGGTTTCTTTATTATCTGACATATGGTCCTCAAAAATGAGCGGGTGAATTGTTGCCGTGATATGGGATTGATGATTCTATCTTTCAAGAGCTTTTTGACAAAGCCCCCGCGTGCTCATCCCGGTTCCTTCTACCGCAGTTCCTTCTCCAGGAAGCGCCAGATCGCCGGGTCCTGCATCGCCGCCACGTTCAGCCGCATGAAGGTGGATGGCAGCTGGCTCGGCGAGAACAGGCTGCCGGGCGCCAGCAGGATACCCTGCGCCATCGCCCGCTCGGCCAGCACATTGGTGTCGCGACCGGCATCGGCCCACACGAACATGCCGGCCGGCGGCGCCACGTCGATGCGCAAGCCCACGCGTTCCATCTGGCGCACGGTGCGGGCGCGCAGCCCGTCGAGCCGGGTGCGCATCCGTTCGGCGTGCTTGCGGTAGGCACCTTCCGAGAGGATCTTGTAGACCACCCGTTCCCCGATATCGCTGGTCGTCAGCGTCTGCAGCATCTTGCGGTCCGCCAGCCGGTGCGCCAGCTCGGGCGACGTGGCGATGAAGCCCACGCGCAGGTTGGCTGCCATCGTCTTTGAAAAGCCGGACAGGTAGATCACCCGCTGCAACTGGTCCAGCGCGGCCAGCCGCGTGGCCGGCTGCACCGCGCTGCCGGGGTGCAGGTCGCAATAGATATCGTCCTCGACGACGGTGATGCCGTGTTCGGCCGCTATCCGCAGCACCTGGTAAGCCTTGGCGGCGGACAGCGAGGTGGAACTGGGGTTGTGCAGCACCGAGTTGATGACATACAGCTTGGGCTTGTGCAGCGCCGCCAGCTCGGCCAGCCGGGCGATGTCGGGGCCGTCGGCCAGGCGCGGCACGCCGATCACGCGCGCGCCCAGGGCGGCGAACGAGCCGAACATCAGGAACCATGCCGGGTCGTCGACCAGCACCGTATCGCCGGGCCGCGTGAATTCGCGCGCCACCATGTCCAGCGCCTGTGTCACGCCGGCCGTGGTGACGATCTGTTCGGGCGCCGCGCCGATTTCCAGCTCGGCCAGCTTGCGTTGCAATTGCTGGCGCAGCGGCAGCGAACCTTGCGGAACACCATAGTTCACGAGCAGGCCGCTGCCCTGCCGGCCGATGGCGCGCAAGGCATTGGCCACGGCCGCGCCGTCGAGCCAGTCGCCGGGCAGTACGCCCGTGCCGGGCGTTTGCTGGTGCGGCATCTGGCGGAACATGTTCCGCACCAGCCAGACGACATCGAGCGACTGGGTCGCCGGTTCCGGCGCGCTCGGCGCCGGCGCCGGGCTGTGCAGCGGCGTGCGCTCGCGGATGAAGAAGCCGGCGCCGCGGCGCGATTCCAGGTAGCCGCGTGCAACCAGCTTGTCGTACGCGGCCACGACCGTGAATGGCGACACGCCATGGCTCTCGGCGAAGCGGCGGATGGAAGGCATGCGGCTGCCGCTGCGCAGCACCCGCTCGTCGATGCGCGCCGCCACCGTGCGCACGATCTGGTCGGTCAGCGATTCGCCGGCTTCGCGGCTGAGCGTGCCAACGGCTGGGGTGGCAAGCGTATTGGTCATATCACCGTCACAGTTATTCGGATCATCCGGGAAAGTGTATTGGCACTGTACTGGCCGTTTATTCTACGATACACCCATTCCCCAACGAAAGCCAACGCCATGAACGCCCTGCCGACCCTGCCCGAGATCGAAGCCGCCGCCGCCATCGTCCATGGCGCGATGCCACCCACCCCGCAATTTCGCTGGCCCCTGCTGGAGGAAGCGCTTGGCACGACCGCATGGGTCAAGCACGAGAACCACACGCCGACGGGCGCGTTCAAGGTGCGGGGCGGGCTGGTCTACCTGCACCGGTACGCCGGGCGTCAGGCGCACCTGCCGGGGCTGGTCTCGGCCACGCGCGGCAACCACGGGCAGTCGCTCGCCTACGCCGCGCGGCGCCACGGCGTGGCCGTGACGATCGTGGTCCCGCATGGCAACAGCGTGGAGAAAAACGCCGCCATGCGCGCGCTCGGCGCCACGCTGATCGAGCACGGCGACGACTTCCAGGCCAGCCGCGAGTACGCACTCGCCCTGGCCGAGCGCGTCGGCCTGCACATGGTGCCCTCCTACCACCCGGACCTGGTGGCCGGCGTGGCCACCGGCTGGCTGGAATTCTTCCGGGCCTCCCCGGACCTGGAGACGGTCTTCGTGCCGATCGGCCAGGGCTCCGGCTTCGCCGGTGCGGTCGCGGCGCGGCAGGCGCTGGGCCACCGCGCCCGCATCATTGGCGTGGTATCGCAGCAGGCGCCGGCCTACCTGCTGTCGTGGCGGGCGCGGCAGACGCTGTCCGCTCCGGTGGGCGCCACGATCGCCGACGGCATGGCTTGCCGCGTGCCCGAGCCCGCCTCGCTGGCCCTGACGTTCCAGCATGCGGACGATATCGTGGCCGTCAGCGATGCCGAGGTGGCCGCCGCCATGCGCCTGTATTACGCTGCCACCCACAACGTCGCCGAAGGCGCGGGTGCGGCCGCGCTGGCCGCAGCCCTGCAGTTGAAGGACGATCCACGGGTGCGCGGCCGCGTGGTGGGGCTGCCGCTGACGGGCGCGAACGTCGACGCGCCGGTGCTGGCGGGCGTGCTCCAGGAGACGCCGCGATGAGCGCCCCGCCGGTCATCCCCCGCGTGTCGACGGTCTCGGGCCGCTCCGACGAAACGGCCGGCATGCTGCTGGGCCTGGTGGGGGTGGCGATCTTCAGCCTGACCCTGCCGTTCACCCGGCTGGCCGTCGCGGAGCTGGACCCGCTGTTCGCAACGATGGGCCGCGCCGTCGTGGCCGCCCTGCTGGCCGGCCTGTGGCTGTGGTGGCGGCGGGCGCCGCTGCCCGGCCGGGCCGCGCTGCCGGGCCTGTTCATCGTATCGGCCGGCTGCGTGATCGGCTTTCCGCTGCTGACGTCGATCGCGATGCGCTCGCTGCCCGCCGCGCACGGCGCCGTGCTGGTCGGCATCCTGCCGCTGGCCACCGCCCTCTTTGCCGCGCTGCGCGGCCACGAGCGGCCATCCGCCGGCTTCTGGGGCATGGCACTGGCCGGTTCCGCGCTGGTGGTGGGCTTCGCGCTGCGCCAGGGCGGCGGCGCGCTGCACCTGGCGGACGTGCTGATGCTGGGCGCCGTGGTTTCCGCAGGCCTGGGCTACGCGGAAGGCGGCCGGCTGTCGCAGGCGCTGGGCGGCCAGCAGGTGATCAGCTGGGCGCTGCTGCTGTCGCTGCCCGTTGCATTGCCGCTGGCGGCCTGGGACATCTGGCGCCACGGCGCCGGCCTGGGCGCCGCCGGCGCGGCGGCCTGGAGCGGCTTCGCCTACACCTGTGTGTTCTCGATGTTCGTGGGTTTCATTTTCTGGTACCGCGGCATGGCGCGCGGCGGCGTGGCCCGCGTGGGCCAGGTGCAGCTGCTGCAGCCCTTCCTTACCTTGCTGGGCGCCGCCGCCGTGCTGGGCGAGCCCTTGCAGGCGGCCCACCTGCTGTTCGCGCTGGCGGTGATCGCCACCGTGGCGCTGGGCCGCAGGATGGCGGTGCGGCGCTGATATTCAACCATGGGCAGGCCCGGCTGCTGGTCGTACAATACCGGGATCGCTTTTTTCATTAGAAATCTTTTAATACAACCCATCTGGAGACAGAATGTCCGTCTACGAAAAACTGAAGTCGCTCGATATCACCCTCGCCGCCCCCGCCAAGCCGGCCGCCGCTTACGTCATGCATGCCGCGATCGGCAATACCGTGTTCCTGTCCGGCCACATCGCCAAGAAGCCGGGCGGCGCCGTGTGGGTGGGCCAGTTGGGCAAGGATATCGACACGGCCGAAGGCAAGGAAGCGGCGCGCGCCGTCGCGATCGACCTGCTGGGCACGTTGCAGGAAGCCTGCGGCGGCGACCTGAACCGCGTGAAGCGCATCGTCAAGGTGATGAGCCTGGTGAACTCCACGCCGGACTTCACCGAGCAGCACCTGGTCACGAACGGCGCTTCCGAGCTGCTGGGCGAGGTGTTCGGCGAAGCCGGCGCGCATGCCCGCTCGGCCTTCGGCGTGGCGCAGCTGCCGCTGGGCGCCTGCGTGGAAATCGAGCTGATCGCCGAACTCGCCTGATTTCTTACAATGTAGCAAGGGCGCGGCCTACCCGGCCGCGCTCTCCATGAGCCGCCACAAGCGCGCTTGTTTCCCGGCCGGGCCCCGCCCGCAGCCCTTTCCTGAGAGAGTCGCATGAAAATCGAAAACCCCAATCCGATCCAGTGGCATTTTTCCGAACGCGCCCAGCAGCTGCAAAGCTCCTTCATCCGCGAGATCCTGAAGATCACGCAGCAGCCCGAGATCATCTCGTTCGCGGGCGGCCTGCCCTCGCCGGCCACCTTCCCGGTGGACGTGATGAAGAGCGCGTTCGACAAGGTGCTGTCCACCACCGGCACCACCGCGCTGCAATACGGCCCGACGGACGGCTACATGCCGCTGCGCCAGTGGATCGCCGACTCGCTCTCGAAGAATGGCGCGAAGATCGTGCCGGAACAAGTGCTGATGGTGTCGGGCTCGCAGCAGGCCCTCGACCTGCTGGGCAAGGTGCTCATCGACGAAGGCAGCCGCGTGCTCGTGGAAACCCCGAGCTACCTGGGCGCCCTGCAAGCGTTCTCCGTGTACCGCCCCGAATTCGCCTCCGTGCGCACCGATGACGACGGCCTGGTGCCGGCCTCGATCGCGCCGGTGGCGCAAGGCGCCCGCCTGCTCTACTCGCTGCCGAACTTCCAGAACCCCACCGGCCGCACGCTGTCGGTCGCACGCCGCCAGGAGCTGGTGGAAACCTGCGCCCGCCTGGGCCTGCCCCTGATCGAGGACGATCCCTACGGCGCCCTGTCGTACAAGGGCGAGCCGATGCCGAAGATGGTGGCGATGAACCCGGACGGCGTGATCTACATGGGCTCGTTCTCGAAGGTACTGACGCCGGGCATCCGCCTGGGCTACGTCGTGGCCCCGCTGCCGCTGGTGCGCCGTCTTGAACTGGCCAAGCAGGCGGCCGACCTGCACACCGCGCAACTGACGCAGATGGTCGTGCACGAAGTGGTGAAGGACGGCTTCCTGGACCGCCACATCCCCACCATCCGCGAACTGTACGGCAACCAGTGCCAGGCGATGCTGGACGCGATGGCCGAGCACTTCCCCGCCAGTGTGACGTGGACGAAGCCGCAGGGCGGCATGTTCATCTGGGTGACGCTGCCCGCGCACATCAATGCGATGGAATTGCTGGACGAAGCGATCAAGGAAAAGGTCGCCTTCGTGCCGGGCGCGCCGTTCTATGCGAACGAGCCGGAGACGAATACCCTGCGACTGTCGTTCGTGACCGTGCCGCCGGAGCGGATTCGCAAGGGGATCGCGATCCTGGGTGGCCTGATCAAGGCGCGGATGTAAGCGTATCCCTTGCCTTTGAACTGATCGCCCCCTCGACAGAGGGTGGCGAACTGCAACGGCGCGCGTCAACGCGGCGCCGGATATCCCGTGATCGCGGCAATCTCCTCGTACATGGGCCGCAGCCGGCGATACATCTTCAGGTAGACACGCCGGTACAAGTCCTCATAGATGCGCCGGTTTGCAGCATCGGGCAGGAAGGCCCTGCCGGTGCGTGTCATCGCGCCCACGGCCGTCTCGACATCGCGGTGCAAGCCAAGCCCCACGGCGACAGCCATGGCGGCGCCCAGGCCGGACGCTTCATGGACATGGGCGCGCACGGCGGGCAAGCCGAAGATGTCGGCCGTCAGCTGCATCGCCGCGTCGCTTTGCGAGCCGCCACCCGCCACACGCAGCTCCGTGATGCCCACGCCGCTGCGCCGCTCGATCCGCTCCTTCCCTTCACGCAGCGCGTAGGCCAGCCCTTCCAGGATGGCGCGGTACATGTGGGCACGCGTGTGCACGTCGCCGAAGCCGATCATCGCGCCTTTCGCTTCCGGGCCCGGCACGCGGATGCCGGGGCTCCAGTACGGTTGCAGCATCAGGCCCATCGATCCCGGCGGCACCGCATGCACGAGGCGGTCGAACAGGGCTTCCGGCGCCAGGCCGTGTTCGGTGGCGGCGGCCAGTTCCCGGTCGCCGAACTGCTCCTTGAACCAGTTCACCATCCAGTAGCCGCGGAAGATCTGCACTTCCAGACTGTAGGCGCCGGGCCGGGCCGCCGGGTATGGCGGGATGAAACGCGTGACTTCCACATACTTGCTGCTCGTGGTGTTGATCGTGGCCGTGGTGCCGTAGGACAGGCAGGCCAAATGCGGGGCAAGCGCGCCCGTTCCGATCACTTCGCATGCCTTGTCGGCCGCGGCGGCCACGAGGGGCAAGCCGGACGGGATGCCGGTGGCCGCGGCGGCAGCCGGCGTAATGGCGCCGATCACGGTGCCCGGCGGCGCCAGGTCGGGCAGCATGCGCCGCTCGATGGCGAGCGCCTGCCACTTCCAGTCGCCGTCGCCGGCCCACCGCTGGCGGCGGTAATCGAACGGAACATAGCCGACCTGCGAACCCGTGGAGTCAATGAACCGACCGCACAATTGATGGTTCAGGTAGCCGGACAGCAGCAGGAATTTATGGGTACGCGCCCAGATGGCGGGCTCGTTCGCGGCAATCCAGTTGATCTCGGCCTCGCGCTGGAAGTAGCGCAGCGTGCCGTCGACGCGCGCCAGCCTGAACGCCGCGCGCCACAGCGGCCCCACGCGGGGCACGCGCTCCAGTTCGGTGCTGCGCTGGTCCAGCCACGTGATGGCCGGGCGCAGCGGCCGCCCGTCCCCATCGACGTTGACCACGGTGCCGCGTTGCGTCGTCACCGCCACGCCGGCGACCCGCCCGCGCGCGCCGGGCTCCATCAGCCAGAGCCGGCGACAGGCAGCGCACACCGCTTCCCAGTAGCCTTCCGCCCTGTGCTCGGCCCACCCCGGCCGGTCGGCGTAATACGGCTGCAGCGGCACCTGCGCTTTGGCGACGAGTTCGCCGGCGGGGTCGAACAGCAGTGCGCGCACGCTTTGCGTGCCGTTATCGATGGCAAGGATCAGCGGGTTGGACATGGCGGCGGCGCGGCCGGACGCATGCCCTCAGCGCGGCGCCTCCGCCGCCTCCTTCAGCTGCGCGAGCCCCTGCTCGAAATCCGGCCCCGCCATATCCTCCACATCGGTGAACACCTCGATCAGTTTCATCACGAAGGGACTGTTGCCGGACATCGACCAGGCAACCGCCGTGCCTTCCGGCCGCGGCGTGAGCACGAAGCGCACCTGGTTGTGCGACTCGAACGGCTTGACGAAATCGAGCTTGATGTCGAGCGTGCGCGGCGGCACGCTGTCGACGATTTCCATCGTGCCCTGCCCCACGTCGTCGTTGCCGCTCCAGCTGTAGATGGCGCCCTTGCCGCGCGGCATGCCGGTGTAGTCGCGCTGCATGGCTGGATCGAAGCGTTCCCAAGGCGACCAGACAGGCCACTGCCGGAAGTCTTCGAGGTACGAGAACACCCGCTCGGGCGGCGCCTTGATCACGATGCTGCGCTCGATCCGGAATGTATCGGGTTTCGTCAGCGCAAGAGCGCTGAGGACGGCGGCGATGATGACGACTGCGAGCAGGAACCTCTTCCACATGGCGGTCTCGACGGCGGTGCGCCCGGGGCGCGATGCGTCAAGGCTAGCACAGAGCCAGCAGCGGTCAGCGCCGCGTTCGCGCACCCGACCGCTCAGCCCAGCAGGTCGATCAGGCGCACGCCCGCCAGCAGCCGCGTGAACACGTCGGCGATCGCATACACACCGAGCAATCCCGGCAATACGGCGACGAACATCAGCGGGGAGCGGATGCGGCAGAAATGCAGCGCGCTGGCTGCGGCCAGCAGGCCCGAGGTGATCGTGAGCACGAACACCGCCAGGTAAGTGGGGGAACTCATCACCGAGAGCAGCACAGCGAGCACGCCGGCGATGACTGCCAGGCCAAGAGTCACGTAGGGAATGCCGATCATTGTCGTTGTCCTGTGCATCCATCCGCGGCGCGGCATTATCATCAACGAAAATAAACCGACAGGTGCTGTTATATGCTTATATTATTATTAACCCATTATCCCCGGTTGAGCAGGCACCCGCCAAATAAACTTGTTTCGACGAAAAACCATTCGGAATCAGCTACTTGCGATCAGCCGACGCGCCAATGAAATCCCTGGACAAGTACGGATGATCATAGCAGCGAAAATCCCACGCAATTCTCACACATTATTACCGGGACACCCGAAATAAAATGCCGGGCGGAGGCCATGCACCTGTTCCGTGCATGGCCCGGCCGCAATGAGGATGACTTAGAGCGCCTAACAAAACCCCCATGGCTGCGTTGCAGCGTCTCGCCGTACAGGTGTACTGTCTTCGACGCCGCGCCTTGCCCTGCGGGTTTTGTTAGGCGCTCTTAGAGCGCCAAACAATAGCCCCATGGCTGCGTTGCAGCGTCTCGCCGTACAGGTGTACTGTCTTCGACGCCGCGCCTTGCCCTGCGGGTTTTGTCGGGCGCTCTTACTTTGCCTCGGGATAAAGCACGACCTGCACGTAATTGTCGAAGTCCACGTAGCGCTGCGCGGCAGCCTGGACCTCCGCCGGCGTTACCTGGGCTATGCGCTGTTCGACTTGCAGGATCGATTCGGGCGGGAAGCCGTTCAGGTGCATCGCCTGCAACTGGCTCATCCAATAGGCATTTTCGCGGATCGCGCGGCGGTGGCTGGTCAGCCAGTTCTGCTTCACTTTCGCCAGGTCGGCCGCATCGGGGCCGTTTTCCTGCAGCTTGCGGATTTCCGCGAACGCGGCCGCGATTACCTTGTCCACGTTTTCCGGACCGCAGGGCAGCGCCAGCGATACCGAATAGTTGGCGTACGGCGTCTTGGCCACGCCGCCGCTGGCACCGCCGCCATAGATCAGGCCCAGCTGTTCGCGCAACACCTCGGTCAGCTTGATGTTCAGCACTTCGATGAATGCCTGCATGCGCAGCTGGGCGGCTTGCGAAAACTCCGTCTCGCCGGTGAACGTGATCGCCACATTGCTCTTGGCTTCCTTGCCGCGCCGCACCTCCTTCTTCACCACGCCGCGGACCGGGCGCACGCCGCGGTCGCGGTAGGTCACCGGGATGTCCGCGGCGGGCAGCGCCCCCAGGTAAGTGGCCAGCAAGGGCTTGAGCTTGACGGGATCGAAGCTGCCGACGAAGAAGAACGTCATGCCTTTCGCGCTGGAGAACCGGTCGCGGTAGATCTGCTGCACGCGGTCGAGCTGCACCTTGTCGAAGTCTTCCGGCCGCGGCGTGCGCGGCACGCGCGGGTGATTGCCGTAGAGCGTGGTGCGCACGGTGTCGACGAACTCCGCCTCCGGCCGCGCGAAGGCGTTGCGCGCCATGTCGCGCTGGCGGGCGATAAAGGAATGGAACAGTGCTTCGTCGCGCCGCGGCTGCGTGAGCCTGACGTAGGTGAGCTGGAGCAGCGTCTCGATGTCGGCGCTGCCGGCAGTGCCGGTGAGTCCTTCGGACAGCTCGGCCATCGATACGCCGACGCCAGCACTCTTGCCGGCCAGGATCTTTTGCAGGTCGGCCGGCGTGTAGTTCAGGGCGCCCATCTGCGCGGCCAGCGGCCCGGCGTAGCGGGCGTTCAAGATATCCTCGTCGTCGAACAGCGACTGGCCGCCGTAGCGCACGGCGCCCATCAGCACCTGGTCGTTGCGGAAGTCGGTCGGCTTGAGCACGACCTTCACGCCGTTCGACAGCGTCAGTTCCAACGTGCCGAGCGCCTTGTTTTCCTGTTCAGCGACGATGCGGCCCGGCGCCGGCGGCTTGTCCAGCAGGGTCGCGGCATACGCCTTGTCCTCGCGCGCCGTCACCGTCTGCTTGTGCGCGTTGTCGACGGCGGCCAGCAGCTCGCCGCCAGTCGGCGGCAGGCGGTCCTTCAGGTTGCCCATGAGGATCACGAGCTTCTTGTCGTCGGACGGGATCGCTTCGCGGACCGCCGCGTTCACCTCGTCGAGGGTAATGCCCGGGATCAGCGCCTGCGCATACGCATACTCGTTCTGGATGCCGGGAATCGGTTCGTCTTCCAGGAAGTGGCGGATGTACTCGGCCACGAACGCCGCCGAGTCGGACTTGTCACGCTCGGCGTACATGCGTTCGTAGTTGCGCAACATCGTCTTCTTCGCCCTATCGAGTTCGGATGCCGTGAAACCGAACTGCCGCGCCCGTTCGCCCTCCTGGATCAGCGCATTGATCGCCGGCACGTGGCCGCCCTTGCCGAGCAGCGCCGACACGGAGAACGAGCGGTGCCCGCGCACCACCTTGCCCATGCCGCTGCCACCCTGGATAAACGGCGGGTCGGCCTGCTGCGTCAATTCCATGATGCGCTGGCTGAGCATCGCGCCATACAGCCTCTCGACGAGATCGCGGCGGTAGCCGCCGTACGTGGGGTCTTCGGGATTGGGCTCGATGGGATAGCGGATATACAGCACGTCGGCAGGCGCCTCGCGGTCGGTAATCACCAGCCCTTCGTCCACCTTGCGTTCGGGGATTGCCGCGTACTCGCGCGGGCGTGGATTTTCCGGGTTCTTCAGCTTGCCGAAATGCGCCTTGATCAGCTTTTCCGCCTCGGCCGGGTCGATGTCGCCGACCGCCATCACGGCCATCAGGTCGGGCCGGTACCAGTCGCGGTAGAAACGCCGGATCGCCTCAGGCTTGAAGGTGCGCAGCACCTCGGCCTTGCCGATCGGCAGGCGCTCGGCATAGCGCGAACCGTTGAACAGTTTCGGGTACAGCACCTGGTTCATGCGGTCATTGGCGCCCTTGCCCATGCGCAGTTCCTCGAGCACGATGCCGCGTTCGCTTTCGATATCCGCGTCGTTGAAGGTGATGCCGTGTGCCCAATCCTCCAGCACGAGAAAGCCCTTGGCCACCGCTTCCTTCGAATCGGTGGGAATCGGCAGCATGTACACAGTCTGGTCGAAGCTCGTGTAGGCATTCAGGTCGCGGCCGAACTTCACGCCGATCGATTGCAGGTAGGACACCAGCTCATGGCGCTTGAAATTGGTCGAACCGTTGAACGCCATGTGTTCGGTGAAGTGCGCCAGGCCCAGCTGGTCCTCGTCCTCCAGGATCGACCCGGCCTTCACGACGAGCCGCAGCTCGAGCCGCTTTTCCGGCTTGCCGTTCTTCTGGATGTAGTAGGTGAGGCCGTTGGGCAGCTTGCCGACCTTGACGTAGGGCGCCACCGGCAGCGTGTCGCCGGGCGCCGGCAACGGCGCGGACTGGGCGAGGAGCGCGGCACCGAGCAAGGCCGCGGCGCTGGCGAGTCTGAATGTACTGAACTTCATGGAATCGATGCGGTCGGGTGGACGAAGCGACACCATACACCAGAATTCCGGGGCTCTGCTACAATCGCCGCGCCTGCCGCCGCTTCCCTAAGCGCGGCGGGCAAACAATTTAATCTACGTCTTCGGGGCGGGGTGCGATTCCCCACCGGCGGTATGGCCTTCGGGCCGAGCCCGCGAGCGCCTGTACGGCTCCGCCGTGCAGGGTCAGCAGACCTGGTGAGAGGCCAGGGCCGACGGTATAGTCCGGATGAAAGAAGATGTGCGTCGCCTGTGCGTCGCCTGTGCTCGCCTGCGCCTGCCTGCCAGGCTGCGTGCGCCGGTGCGCGCCGGTTCGCTGTGCCCTGGAGCGTTTTTCGCCATTGCGAGGAGCGTTTCCCATGTCTGTCCAAGAACTCAATCCTACCACCTCTCCCGACCTGCGTGGCCGCATTGCCGCCGCGCTCGACGCCATGCGTGCCGGCGTGCCTGTCATCCTGCTCGACGACTTCGACCGCGAGAACGAAGCCGACCTGATCGTCGCGTGCGACCAGCTGACCGTCGAGACCATGGCGCTGATGATCCGCGAATGCAGTGGCATCGTGTGCCTGTGCCTGACGGCCGAGCGCGTGCGCGAACTCGAATTGCCGCCGATGGCGATCGAGAACGGCAGCCGCTACGGTACACCGTTCACCGTGTCCATCGAAGCGCGGCATGGCGTGACGACCGGCGTCTCCGCGGCAGACCGCGTGACGACGATCCGCGCCGCCACCGCGCCGGATGCAAAACCGCACGACCTGGTGCGGCCCGGCCACGTGTTCCCCCTCCGGGCCACGCCGGGCGGCGTGCTGGCCCGCGCCGGCCATACCGAGGGCTCGGTGGACCTGGCGATCATGGCCGGCCTGAACCCGGCCGCCGTGCTGTGCGAGCTGATGAACCCGGACGGCACGATGATGCGCGGCGACGACATCGAACACTTCGCCGCGCAACACGGCATGCCGATCCTTACGATCGCCGAGATGATCGAATGGCGCAAGCTGCACGGCTGACGCCCTGCTCCGGCAGCGCGGCCGGCACCGCCGCGGCGGCGGCCGGCTGCACGCGGCGGTGCACCGCCAGCCACGCGATCGCGAAGCCGGCCGCGAACAGCGTATAGACGATCTCCTGGCGGGCTTCCCATGCCCGCACCGCGTGCAGGACCGTGCCGGCCGCCGCCACGCCCAGCAGCGCACCGATCTGCCGGCTGGCGTTCAGGGCCGCCCCGGCGGCACTGGCATGCGCCTTGCCGCCGGCGCCCATCACGGTCGCCGTCATGGCCGGGATCGCGAAGCCCACGGCGAAGAACATCAGCGTACCGCCCGCGACGACCATCCAGGCCGGTGTCGCCGCCGTGGCTTGCGTGAGCAGCAGCGCAGCCACGGCCGCCCCGCCCATGCCCGTCAACAGGGGCATGCGCGTGCCGTGCCGGGCGACCGCGCGGCCCGACAGCACGTTCGACACGCCGGCCGCCGCCGTCATCGGCAGGATCGCCAGGCCGGTGCCCAGCGCGCCGCTCCCCTGCACGCCCTGCATCCACAGGCTCAGCACGAACAGGTGGCCGAACGAGCCGAAGTTGATCGCCAGGCCGGTCAGCACGGCAGCGCGGAAGGGCGCGATGCCGTACAGCGCGCGCGGCAGGATCGGTTGCGCGGCGGAGCGCTCGTCCCACACCAGCAGCAGGGCCATCGTGGCCGACGCCACGAGCGCGCTCACGACCGGCACGGAAACCCAGCCCAGCACCGGTCCCTCGATCAGCACGAAGGCCAGCGCCGCCAGCGCGCCGGCGCCGAGCGCATGGCTGGCCAGCCGCAGCTCGCGGGCATGGGCGCGGGGCGCCGGCGCCTTCACCTGCGCCAGCGCTATCCCCAGCAGCCCCACCGGCAAGTTCAGCCAGAAGATGCTGCGCCAGCCGAACGTTTCGACCAGCAGGCCGCCGGCCAGCGGCCCGGCGGTGGCGGCCGCGCTGACGATGGCAGCCCAGGCGCCGAACATCTTCGCGCGGCGCTTCTCGTCGTCCTCGGCATGGGTGAGCAGCGCGAGGGAACTGGGCATGAACAGCGCCGCGCCGCTGCCCTGCAGCAGCCGGGCGGCCACCAGCGCCGCGCCGCTCGGCGCCAGCGCGCACAGCACGGAGCCCAGCACGAATACCGCCAGGCCGGCCTGGTAGGCGCGTTTCGCGCCGTGCCGGTCGGCCAGCGCGCCGCCGGCCAGCAGCAGCGCGGCGAATGTCAGCGTATAGCCGTCGACGACCCATACCAGGCCGTCGAGCGGCACGTCCAGGTCGGTCGAGATGGCGGAGAGGGCCGTGTTCACGGCCGTCACGTCGATCATCGCCATCACGAAACCGATGGCGAGGGTAAACAGCAGCATGGTGCCTCCTTCTGTCGAATGGCAAAAGGTTAAGATGCTTGCCCGATGCAGTAAACATGCATATTATCGGCACCCTGATGCAAAATTGCATGGAGAGGCAGGACAGGGCAGCATGGACTGGGACGACGCACGTATCTTTCTCGGCATTTACCGCGCCGGCACGCTGCGCGGCGCGGCGGCCCAGCTGGGGATCGACCAGGCCACGGCGGGCCGGCGGCTGGCGGCGATGGAAGCGGCGCTGAACGCCAAGCTGTTCCTGCGCACGCCGTCCGGCTACGTGCCCACGCCGGCAGGCGAGATGGCGGCGCGGCCGGCCGAGAAGATGGAACAGGCGGCGCACCAGCTGGAGCGGGAGATGCAGGGCATCGACCACCGCCTCTCCGGCACCGTGCGGGTGGCCACCACCGACACGATGGCGCAGTACTTCGTGATGGATGCGATCCGGCTGCTGCACGAACAGCACCCCGACATTCGCGTGGTGCTGCACGTGACGACTGCCGTCACCAATCTCACGCGGCGCGAGGCCGACCTGGCCGTGCGCACGCTGAAACCCACCGATCCGGACCTGGTGTCGCGCCACCTGGCGCGGCGCTCGTCCGGCCTGTATGCCAGCAAGACCTACCTGCGCGAGCGGGGCGTGCCGCGCCTGGAGGATGGGCTGGCCGGGCACGATCTCGTCATCTATCACGCATCGGTGGCGCCGCGCCAGGCCACGCACGTGGCCGGCGTGCCCGTGACGGGCGCCCGAGTCGCGCTGGAAGTGAACACGGGGCTGATGCTGATGGAGGCGACGCGCGCGGGGATCGGCATCGGCGAGCTGCCGGTGCACATGGCCGAGCGCGACCCGCAACTGGTGCGCATCTTCCCGGACCGGGTACACCAGTACGACATGTATCTCGTGATGCACGGCGACCTGCATCGCACGGCACGCGTGCGGGCGGTGGCCGATGCGATCGTCGCTGCCGTACAGTCGGTCACATGACTGGATGATAAGATTCGCACATGTCCACCCATGCCTCGATGTTCCCTTCCCTGCTGCGGCTGCACCGCGCGACCGTGGTCTGGCTCACCAGCTGGTGGCGCCTGCTGCAGTTCGCGGCGCTGATCCTGGCGCGCGCCGTCGCGCCGTCCACCTACCGGCGCGACAACCACCGGGCGCTGGCCAGCCACCTGGTGCTCGGCACCGCGCCGAATATCCTGTGGTTCTGCGTGCTGTCGGCCCTGATCAGCCTCGTCATCATCCGCATCGTCGTTGTCACGGCCACCTCGTACGGCTTGTCCGGCTATGCGCTGGAGATGGTGGTGCGCGTGCTGGTGCTCGAACTCATTCCGCTGACGGCGGCGCTGTTCGTGGCGCTGCGCAGCACGCTGCCGGCCGGCGTGGAATTCGCCCAGCGCCGGCTCGCCGCGGCGGCGGCGGCACCGGCAGGATCGGCCGGCCCCGCCGCCGATCCGGGCGAGGCGCTGCGCTGCGAGTTCTACCCGCGCGCCTCGGCGGGCATCTTCGCCGTGTGGCTGCTGGCCGCCGTCAGCTGCATCCTCACGCTGGTGCTGGCCTACCTCGTGATCTACGGCTTCACGCCGTATGCGCTGCCGGGTTACACGCGGGTGGTCGGGCAGATCTTCAACCCGGCCGTGGCGCTGATCCTCATGCTGAAGATCTTCTTTTTCTCGCTGGCGGTCGGCATCATCCCGCTGGCCTCCTCGTATTACGACGCGGCCGCGAACCCGTTCGCGGCGCGGCTGCGCTCCACGCACGGGCTGGCGGACATGGTGCGCATGTTTTCCGTGATCCTGCTGATCGAAGCCGCTTCGCTGATGGGCAACTACTATTGACGAATCATGACTGACACATCTCCTCCCGCGCCGGCCACGCCGGCCGCTCCGGCCGAACCTGCACCGGTGCGCAATGCCGAACTCAAGGCCGCGCTGCTGCTGATCCTGATGGTGGCGCTGATCGCCGGCGCCGCCCTGTACCTGATGTATGCGCGCGGCGCCTTCGAAGCGACGCAGCGGCTCGTGCTGACGGCCGACGACTCCGAAGGCGTCGCCGTCGGCATGGACGTGACGTTCGCCGGCTTCCCCATCGGCCGCGTGCGCAGCATCGAGCTGTCGCGCGAGGGCAAGGCGCGCGTGCTCGTCGACGTGCCCGAAAAGGATGCACACTGGCTGCGCTCGAGCAGCATCTTCACGCTGGAAAAAGGCATCGTGGGCGGCGCCAGGCTGCGCGCGTTCACCGGCATCCCGACCGATCCGCCGCTGCCGGACAATGCCGAACGCCCGCTGCTGGTCGGCGACGTGGCGGCCGAGATTCCGCGCCTGCTGGCTGCCGCGCGCGACATCCTCACCAACGTGACGGCGCTGACGGCCGCCGATTCGGCACTGGGCCAGAGCCTGGCCAATGTGCAGGGCGTGACCGAGAAGCTGAATGGCCCGGGCGGCGCGATGGGCCTGATCGCCGGCGAAGACCGCAAGGCGCGCGAACTGCTCGCCAATGCCAACTCGCTGATCGTGCGCGCCGACCGGCTGGTGGCCAACGCCGACAGCAAGGTATTCGGCGACAAGGGCGTGGCGAGCGATGCCCAGGTTGCGATCAAGCAGCTGGACGGCCTGCTGGCCGATGCCCGCGTCAGCGTGAAGAAGCTCGATGCCGTGCTGGAAGAAGCCCAGGCGGTGGGCAAGAACGCCCGTGTGGCCACCGAGGACCTGGGTGCGCTGCGCGCCGACGTGGACGCCAACCTGCGCAAGATCGAGCAACTCGTCAACGACATCAACCGCAAGTGGCCGTTCAAGCGCGAGACGGAGATCAAGCTGCCATGAAGCGACTGTTCATTCTCGCCTTGCCCGTGCTGGTTGTCGCTTGCAGTGGCGGGCCGCCCGTGCCCGACTGGAAGATGAATGCGCAGAGCGCGCTGGAGCGCTCCACGAATGCCTGGATGGCCGGGCGCGACCTCGTCGAGCAGAACGAATTCCAGCATGCCCGCGACGATATCGCCGCCACCGGCAAGGTCGACCTGGTGATCCGCGCCGAATTGATACGCTGCGCGGCCCGCACCGCCGCGCTGGTGTTCGAGGATTGCGCCGGCTTCGACGCGCTGCGCGCCGATGCCACGCCTGCCGATGCCGCCTATGCCGCGTACCTGGCCGGCCGCGCCCGGCCGGCGGACGCCGCCCTGCTGCCCGAACCGCAGCGCGCGGTGCTGGCCGCCGCCTCCGACACGGCCGCCGCCTCGACCGTGAAAGGCATCGCCGACCCGCTGTCGCAACTGGTCGCCGCCGGCGCCCTCTTCAAGGCCAGCCGCGCCACGCCCGAGCTGATCGCCCAGGCCATCGCCACCGCCTCCGACCAGGGCTGGCGCCGTCCCCTGCTCGCCTGGCTGAACGTAGACGCCCTGCGCGCCGAGGGAGCCGGCGCCACCGACGAAGCCGCCCGCATCCGGCGGCGCATCGCCCTGGTCGAAGGCCAGCCCCGCTGACCGCCCAGCCCGCTGGTCGCTTTACAACACGGGGACTGTCCCCGAATTTTTACAACAGGGACAGTCCCCGAATTTTTACAACAGCCAGCTGAGCAGCCTCGCAATGGCGCGGCAGCTTAGCGTACCGAGCGCAGCCGCTCAGCTCGCTGGTCGCTTTACAACACAGGGACTGTCCCCGGCGAACTGAGCAGCCGGGCGACCGCGCGGCGGGCTTCCCGGCCGAGTTCGGCAAGGTCGAGGCCGGGGATGGTGTCGTGTTCGACGACGGGCTTGCCGGCCACGGTGAGCAGCCGCAGCGCGGGGCGGCCGCCGGAGGCGACGGGGGCGATGGCGATGTCGTGCAGGCCGAAGTAGCGCGGGTCGTCGAGAGCGTAGACGGCGATGTCGGCGGCCATGCCCACCTCGAGCGTGCCGAGGCCGGAAAGGCCCAGCACCCGCGCGCCGCCGGCAGTGCCCCAGCGCACCACGTCCTCGACGGTCGCGGCATCGGCGCCACCTTCGAAGGTGCCGCCGCGGTGCGCCGGTCGTGCGTCCTGCCCGCCGCGGGCGCGCTGCATCAGCCAGGCCGCATGGGTCTCCGAGATCATGTCGGCCGCCTCGTTCGACGCGGCGCCGTCCACGCCGATCGAGATCGGGGCGCCGGCCGCTTCCAGCTGGCGGATCGGGGCGATGCCGCTGCCCAGCCGCCCGTTGCTTTGCGGGCAGTGGGCGACGCCGGTGCCGGTGGCGCCCAGCAGCGCGATTTCCTCGTGGTCCAGCTTCACCAGATGGGCAAACCACACATCGCTGCCCAGCCAGTCCTGCTCGGCGGCGAAGCGCACCGGCGTGGTGCCGTATTTCCCATGCGCGGCATTCTGGTATTCGACCGTTTCGGACAAGTGGCTATGCAGCCGGATGCCCAGCCGCCGCGCCTCGGCCGCCACCGTGCGCAGCTCCGCCGGCGCCATCGAGTACAGCGGCGTGGTCGGTGCCGACACCACGCGGCGCATCGCATCGGGTGACGGATCATGCCAACGCTTCGCCACCCGCTCGACGTCGGCCAGGTAGCCATCGAGCGTTTCCGGTCGCAGGCAGGCCGGCAAGTCCGCTTCCAGCTGGCGCGTCTGCGTGGCGCCGCCACGGCATAGCACGAAGCGCATGCCCAGCCGCTCCGCTTCCTCGAACAGGATCGCCGAGCTGTCGAACGGCATGCCGGGCCAGTACAGGTAGTTGTGGTCGGCCACCGTCGTGCAGCCGGAACGCAGCAGTTCCACGAGGCCGATGCGCGCGGCCAGCCGGAACAGCGGCTCGTCGAAGGCGGCGCGGAAGCGGTAGGGCGTAGCGGCGAGCCAGGGTGTCAGCGGCAGGTCGATGCCCGCCGCGTCGCCCTTGAGCAGCGACTGGAACAGGTGATGATGCGTGTTGACCCAGCCCGGGTAGACGACGCAGTCCGTGGCGTCGACCACCCGTTCGCCAGGCAGTGCTTCGAGGCGCCCCAGCGCGGCGATGCGGCCATCGGTCACGCGAATGTCCGGACCGGCATGGCGCGCAGCCGCGCCCTGCAAGCCGGTGACGATAGCGGCGGCATTCGTGATCAGCAGATCGCTCATGGTGTTTCCTTCTTCGTTGACGTTCCCGGCACCGGCGGCCATGCCCGCGAACGCGGCACGCGCCATCGCAAGGCAAGGTACCGCAAGGTGGACTGCCGGTCGAGTATGTTCAGTCGTTCCGCCATCGGCGGTAGTCGCACGGCGGCGTCACTGCGAGGGCCGCGGCCATTGGGCTCATGCCTCGGCCTCGCTTTCATGCCAGTGCTTCAGCGCCACCCGCGCCAGTGCGGACATGAGCGCGAACAGCAGCACGCCGGTCACGGTGATCAGGAACAGCGCCGCGAACAGCCGCGGGATGTTCAGCTCGAAGCCGGCCTGGAGGATCTGGTAGGCCAGCCCCGTGCTGCTGCCGCCCGTGCCCGCGACGAATTCGGCGACCACGGCGCCGATCAGCGCCAGTCCGCTGGCGATGCGCAAGCCGCCGAAGAAGCTCGGCAAGGCACTCGGCACGCGCAGCCGCACCAGCACCTGCCAGCGTGTGGCCCGGTTCAGCCGGAACAGGTTCAGGAGGCCCGGGTTCACGCTGCGCAGGCCCAGCACCGTGTTCGAAATGATCGGGAACACGGCCATCATCGTGGCGCAGATCGTCAGCGCGGCGGCCGGTGTCTTGACCCAGATGATGATCAGCGGCGCGATCGCCACGACGGGTGTCACCTGCAGCAGGATCGCGTAGGGGAACAGGCATGCTTCCAGCACTTTGCTCTGCACGAACAGGAACGCCACCGCCACGCCGACCACGGTGGCCAGCGCGAAGGCAAGGAAGGTGATGCGCAGCGTAACCAGCAGGGCGTCGAACAGCAGTTGCCAGTCCTCTACAAGGGTGCGGGCGATGGCCGCCGGCGACGGCACCAGGTAGACCGGCACCTGCATTCCCACGCAGACGGCTTGCCACACCGCCAGCAACAGCAGGCCGAGCGCCAGCGGCGCCAGCGCACGGCGCACGCGCGGATCGGCAATCAATGGTCGTGCATACATGGCCTGCCTCCTAATGATGGGCGTTCGCCTCGACCAGCAGGTCGGACAATTGCCTGCAATAGCCCATGAATTGCGGCGAGATGCGGAAAGCGTCGTCGCGCACGCGCGGCCCCTCGATCGGCACATCGGCGATCACCCTGCCCGGCCGGGCCGCCATCACCACCACGCGCGAAGACAGGTACACGGCCTCGTAGATGCTGTGCGTGACGAACACCACGGTGAGATCGCGCTGCGCCCACAGCGCGCGCAGGTCGGCATCGAGCTTGTTGCGGGTGAACTCGTCGAGGGCGCCGAACGGCTCGTCCATCAGCAGCACATTCGGCTCGGTGGCCAGCGCGCGGGCGATCGAGGCGCGCATCTGCATGCCGCCGGACAGTTCGCGCGGATAGACGTGCCCGAACCGCGCCAGCCCGACCATGCCGAGCGCCGCCTCCACCCGCGGCGCGGCACGCTCGCGCGGCACGCCCTTCAGGTCGAGCGGCAGCCGCACATTGTCGGCCACCCTCGCCCACGGCATCAGCGTCGCTTCCTGGAACACCATGGCCAGCGTGCGGCCCGGCGTGTCGACGGTGGCCAGCCCTTCGCCCCACCAGCGTACCTGCCCGGCCGATGGCTGCTCCAGCCCGGCGAACATCTTCAGCAGCGTGCTCTTGCCGCAGCCGGAAGGCCCCAGCAGCGAGACGAACTCGCCGCGGCCGATGCCCAGCTTCACGCGATCCAGCGCGCGCGTGCCGTTCGGGTAGGTCTTTTCCACGTTATTCGCATACAGCACAGCCGTCCCGGCGGGTACCAGCAGGGTGTCGTCGTCGCGCTTCATGATGCCTCCGGGGGATGGTGGATCTCGACCTCGCCGTGCCGCGTCAGCAATTCCAGCAGCATGCGGCGCATCATCAGCCCGGGCTTGTCGGACTCCATGTGAAATTCGACGCGGCGCCGCGTATCGACGCAGGCGTCGGGATCGGTGGCTTCCAGGATGTCGCGATCTTCCGACGTGATCGGCCGGTCCCAGTCGATCAGCTCCTGCGTCGAACAGCTTTCCTCGCTGTCGTTGCGGTACAGCCATTGCACCAGCATCAGGGTACCGTCATCGATGGGCGTGGCGCAGTTGTAGATGATGTGATGGATGTTCGATGCCGGATACACGCAGCCGAAGCGGCGCGAGAACGGCATGTACCAGCGGTTCGTCAGGTGGCGCTCGGTGACAGGCTCGGTCGTGCCGGTGATGCGGAAGCTTGCCTCCGGGTTCCGCACCGGCACATGCGTCTCGGCCTCGAAGCCCCAGTCGTTCGGGCGGAACTCGTACTTGGCCGGCACCGGGTTGTCGATCATGCCGAAGTTCGCCTTGTGCACGAAGGAAAAGTGCGAATTGTCGAACGAGTTTTCCATCACGCGCAGCGGCGACGTGTTCCACTTCTCGTAGAACTGCAGGATGCGCCGGTAGCCTGGCGCGCCGTCCTCGGGGAAGTAGGGGATCGGCTGGAGCGGATCTTCCAGCGCCACCCACACATAGCCGTAGCGCTCTTCGCAGTGATAGGCGGCGACGCGCGCGCCGGGTGGAATGCGCGTGGCCGGGCTTTGCGGGATGCGCACGCAGGCGCCGGAACAGTCGTAGGTCCAGCCATGGTAGCCGCACACGATATTGCCGTTCTCGACGAAGCCCTTGGACAGCTTCGCCGTGCGATGGCAGCAGCGGTCGCGCAGCGCGGCCGGTTTGCCGTCGGCCTTCTTCCACACGACGATATTCTCGCCCAGCAGCGTGAACGGCTGCGGGCCGTCGTCCAGCGCGCTCATGGGCATCAGCGCGTACCAGAATCTGCGCAGGACTTTTTGTTGGGTGACGAGCATGGTGTCTCCTGTTGCTGGGCCGGGCCGGCGTGCCAGAACGGTCGCCTTCGCCCGCTACTTCAAACTCTGGTGATCAGGGCAGCACTTTCAGGTCCCTGACGAACTGCGTGGTGTAGGCCTGTTTCCAGTCCGTGTCCTTCTTCAGCAGGCCGGCGGCAACCATGAATTCATAGGTGCGCTGCCAGCGCGCGTCGGTCATCGTGCCGATGCCCTGTTGAGCGGCATCGCCCCCGGTCACGAACGCGTATTCCTTCAGCTTGCCGACGGCATAGGCAAGCTGGTCGTCCTTCATGTTCGGGTTTTCCTGCCTGATCAGTGCACTGGCCGGGGCCGGATTGGCCAGGTAGCTCTTCCAGCCTTCCATCGACGCGCGCACGAAGCGGGCAACGACGTCGGGCCTTTCCTTCACGAGCTTTTGCATCGCGACGACCGTGGTGCCGTACGGCGGATAACCATTCCTGGCGAACAGGTAGAAGTTTGTTTTCGCGCCGGCCTTGGCGGCCTGGAACAGCTCGGACGAGGGATACGCCTGCTGGGCGAGATGCGCGTCGGCCAGGAAGGGTTGCAGGTTGAACGTGTAGGGCCGCGCCTGCGCATCGGCGAGGCCGTACTTCGCTTTCAGCCACGGCCACCACGTCGTGCGGCCGGACGTGGAAACGAGCACCGTCTTGCCGTTCTTCAGGTCGGCCAGGCCCTTCACGTCCGCGTGCGTCATCATCCCCTGCGCGTCGGTCTGGAAGCTGGCCGCCACCGTGGTGGCGGGAATGCCCTGCTCCACGCTTTTCAGCACCTGCAGGTCGTAGCCCATGAAGAAGTCGGCCTGGCCGCTGGCCAGGAGCTGCATGCCGTTCACCTGCGGGCCGCCCATCCTGATCGTGACGTCGAGACCGTGTTTCCTGTAGATGCCCTCGGCCAGCGCCTGGTAAAAGCCGCCGTGCTCGGCCTGCGCATACCAGGAAGTGAGGAAGGTCACCTTGTCGGCCGCGGCGGCGGTGCCGGCAAAGGCGGAGACGAGGCAGAACAGCAGCGCGGCGCGGCGCGCCGGCTTCACGGCGGGAGTCGGTTTCATGGGCACTCTCGAAGGTTGGACGAGCGAAACAAGGCCACGCCGCGCAAACGGCATGGGCAACGAAGGATTGCGGGAAGGCGAAGACGGGGAAGAACAGGGAGCGAGGCAGGTCGGCATGGCGTTCTCTCGTGGGGTTTGTGTGCAAACCAGATGACCGTCTCCGAAGGAGACGCATCCACAAGAGCAATGCCCCGCATTCCACGATGGCGACGGGAGCCGTCGCCGGGGAACACTAGCCGCTTCTACTCATACAGCAGTTAATGCAAACGCCGTGCCAGCGTTTTGATGGTGCTGCCGGCGCCGATGGACCGCCGGCGTGCTAACCGGCGCACCATCGTGAAGCACGCCGGCGCGCCGGCGTGCATGATGCGCCTCGTGCTTGTGCAATCAGGCCGGCGCCTTGGCCGCCGCCTCGCGCAGCTTGTCCTTCTTGCTCTTGCGCTTGCCCTTGATGCCGCCGTTCGGATCGCCGGCCGGGGAGCCGGCGGAAGCGGTTGCACTGGCCGGCTGGGCGCTTTCGGTCGGCTCGAAGCCGGCGATTCGCTCGCGCGGCACGCGCTTGCCCTGCCGCTTCTCGATCAGCCGGAAATGCGCTTCCGCATCCGGCGTGATGAAACTGACGGCGGCGCCGCTGGCGCCGGCGCGGCCCGTGCGGCCGATGCGGTGCGTGTAGTCGGCCGCGGCGCGCGGCAGGTCGTAGTTGACGACGACGGGCAGTTGCGCGATGTCGATGCCGCGCGCGGCCACATCCGTGGCGACCAGCACGTTCATCCGGCCGGCCTTGAAATCGGCCAGCACCTCGGTACGGGCGCCCTGGCTGAAGTCGCCGTGGAAGGTTTCGGCGGCCACGCCGCCGCGACGCAGCTTGTCCGCCACGTGCTCGGATGCGTACTTGGTGGCGACGAACACCAGCACCTGCTTCCACTGGTGTTCCTTGATGAGGTGCTTCAGCAGTTGCGTACGGCGGGCCGCATCGACTTCGATGGCGCGCTGGGCGATGTCCGGCTCGTGCGCCGCCTCGTCGTTCACCTCCGTGCGCACCGGCTCGCGCAGCAGGGCCGTCGCCAAGGCTTGCACGGCCGGCGGGAAGGTGGCCGAGAAGAACAGGTTTTGCCGCTTTGCCGGCAGCAGCGCGAGCACCTGCGCGATCTCGTCGGCAAAGCCCATGTCCAGCAGCTTGTCCGCCTCGTCCAGCACCAGCGTGGCGGTGCCCTCGAGCTTGATGGCGTTATGGCGCGCCAGGTCCAGCAGCCGGCCCGGCGTGGCCACGATGATGTCCGTGCCGCCGCGCAACGCCATCATCTGCGGGTTGATCGACACGCCGCCGAACACGATCGACACCTTGATCGTGGAGGGCAGGTGCTGCACGAGCGCGCGGATCGCGTCGCCCACCTGGGCGGCCAGCTCGCGGGTGGGCACCAGCACCAGGCCGTGCAGGCCGCGCCGCGTGCCCTGGCGGGCCAGCAGTGCGTGCAGCATCGGCAGCGCGAACGCCGCCGTCTTGCCGGAGCCGGTCTGCGCCGCGCCCAGCACGTCCCTGCCCTGCAACGCGGCGGGGATGGCGGCCGACTGGATGGCGGTCGGGGTGTCGTAGCCGATGGCGGCCACGGCATCGAGCAGGGCGGGCGCGAGGCCCAGGGAAGCGAAGGACATTACGGATACCGGCGAGAGGACAAAGGCGAAGTATAAGCCACGGCGGCAAGCGGCCCGTTTTTGCGCCTACATCCCCACGTCGCCATATGGGCCGGCGATGACGACCACGTAGCCGTCCAGGTCGCGCAGCCAGATCTCGCGGTGCTGCGCATTGCGGTTTTCCTTCGGGCCTTCCAGCACGGTCGCGTTGGCCGCGGCGGCGCGGTCGACCGCGTCGTCGAAGTCGTCGGTCCAGAACCACAGCAGCACGCCGTTGCCATAGGGCCGGCATTGCGGGTCGCCGATGTGCGCATGATGGTGCGCATCCCAGCGATGCAATTGCAGGATCATGCGGCCGTCGAACGTCAGCTGTTCATACTCGCTGCCGCCGTGGGCGCTCTTGCAGCCCAGGATGGACTGGTACCAGCGGCTGGCCGCCTCGACGTCGGACACGGCGATCAGGGGTTGCGCTTGCATGGACACCTCCCTCGAAGTTGAGGGCACAGGATAGCGCAATTCAGCGCGCACGCACCGGCAGCCACTGCACGATGCCCCAGGCCAGTTCGGGCACGATGAACAGCCACAGCACCGGCATGCCGGCCTGCGCCAGCGTCCAGGCCATCCACAGGCTGAAGAGGAAGCGCCCGATGCCGTCGTAGCGGCCGAAGCGCACTTGCGGATCGGCGATCCGCAGCACGGACCACAGCAGGACCACGCTGCCCATCAGGCAGGCGAACAGCACGTGCACGGGTTCGAAGGACGCCATGGGCGGGCCGCCCAGCCGTACATTGACGGCGGAGAGATGCGCGTGCAACAGCGCGAATGTCCACGGCGTGGCGAACGGCGCGGTCAGGAACAGGTCGTACAATCCACTGGCGCGGACGATGCGGGTATAGGTGGCGGTATGCATGGCGGCTCCTCGATGACGATGAGCCGATGCTAAAGCCTGGAGTACACTCCAGGGTCAAGCGGTTTTCAAGTTCAGGCTTCCAGGGGAGAAAGCGATGCGGATAGGCGACATGGCCCAGGCGACCGGCATCAGCCGGGACACGCTGCGCTTCTACGAGAAACGCGGGCTGCTCACCGCGCGGCGCAGCGGCAACGGTTATCGCGAGTACGCGCCCGAGGCGGTGCAATGGCTGGTCTACATCCGTACCGCGCAGGCGCTGGGCTTCACGCTGGCCGAGATCGAGGCCGACCTGCCGCTGCTGGCCGGCCCGGCTTCGTCGGCGGACGCCATCCGCATCGCGCTGCGCGCCAAGCTGGCCGAGATCGATCAGCGCATGGACGGCCTGGCGGCGCTGCGCGCCGACCTGGCCGCCCGGCTCGACGACGTCTCGGACTGTCCCCTGCGCCCGGCCGCGCCGCTGCGCGCCTGATGGCGCCATGGTGACCGCCACCTTCCGGTTCGACGCGGCGCTGGATCCTTTCCTGCCGCGCGAGCGCCGCGGCCACGCGATCGTCACGCCGTGCGCGCGCGCCGCCACCGTCAAGCACATGATCGAAGCGCTGGGTGTGCCGCACACGGAAGTGGGCAAGGTACTCGTCAACGGCGAGCCCGCCCCGCTCGACCTGCTGCTGGAAGATGGCGACGACGTCGAGGTGCCGCCGGTAGCGCCAGCCGTGCTGCCGCCAGAGGAGGCGCGCTTCGTGGCCGACGCCCACCTGGGCGGCCTGGCCCGGCTGCTGCGCATGGCCGGCTTCGACACGCTGTACGACAACGATATCGACGACGACGAAGTGGAATCCTTCGCCGAGATCGGCGGGCGCATCGCCCTGACGCGCGACCGCGAGCTGCTCAAGCGCCGCGGCGTGCTGCGCGGCTGCTACGTGCGCGCGTTGAAACCCGAGCAGCAGCTGCGCGAGGTGTTCATTCGCTTCGGCCTGCGCCCGGCAATGCGGCCGTTTTCGCTGTGCCTGGCCTGCAATGTGCCGCTGCGGCCGCGCGCCAAGGCCGAGGTGCTGGACCGCTTGCCGCCCTCGGTGCGGGAGGCGCACGACACTTTCCTCGGCTGCGCGCGCTGCGGCGGCGTGTTCTGGCAGGGCTCGCATTGGCGCCGCATGCGCGCCCTGCTGGATCATGTCGGCTGACCCGTGCCGCTGGCGGACGCGCCGCCGCCATGCGGGCTATAATGGCCGGCTGGACTTTCCTGCATGACTAATTGGCCAGACCAGCGACAACGCCAGCGATAACACCAGCGATAACACCAGCGACAAGACCGACGCGACCATTTTTCCAGCCTGCCGTGAATCCCGCCGTGAATCCATTACTCGACAAACTGCACCCCTACCCGTTTGAAAAACTGCGCCGGCTGTTCGACGGCGTGACCCCGGACGCGAACTTCCGCCCCATCAGCCTGGGCATCGGCGAGCCGAAGCACCCGACGCCCGAGTTCATCCGCGAGGCGCTGGCCGACAACCTGTCCGGCCTGGCCGTATACCCGGCCACCGCCGGCAGCGAGGCATTGCGCGGCACGATCGCCGCCTGGCTGGAGCGCCGCTACGGCCTGCCGCCGCTGGACCCGGCCACGCAGGTGCTGCCGGTGAACGGCTCGCGCGAGGCGCTGTTCGCGTTCGCCCAGGCCGTGATCGATCCGGCCGCGGATGCCCTGGTGGTCTGCCCGAACCCGTTCTACCAGATCTATGAAGGCGCCGCCTTCCTGGCGGGCGCCGAGCCGTATTTCGTGAACTCCGACCCGGCCCGCAATTTCGGCTGCGACTACGACAGCGTGCCGGCCGAGGTGTGGAAACGCGTGCAGCTGCTGTACCTGTGCTCGCCGGGCAACCCGACCGGTGCCGTGTTGTCGCTGACGGACTGGGAAAACCTGTTCGCCCTGTCGGAGCGCCACGACTTCATCATTGCCGCCGACGAGTGCTACTCCGAGATCTACCACGGCGACGAGCCGCCGCTGGGCGCCCTGCAGGCCGCGCATATCCTTGGCCTGGCCACCGTCGAGAAGCCGTATGCGCGGCTGGTAGTGTTCTCCAGCCTGTCGAAGCGCTCGAACGTGCCCGGCCTGCGCTCGGGCTTCGTGGCCGGCGACGCCGACGTGCTGAAGAAATTCCTGCTGTACCGAACCTACCACGGCGGTGCCATGAGCCCGCCCGTGCAAGCCGCATCGATCGCGGCGTGGAACGACGAGTCCCATGTCGCGGAAAACCGCGCGCAATACCGCGCGAAGTTCGATGCCATCACGCCGCTGCTCCAGCAAGTGCTCGACGTGGCACTGCCGGACGCCGGCTTCTACCTGTGGGCCGACGTCAGCCGCACCGGCCTGTCGGACACCGAGTTCGCGCGTCGCCTGTACGCCGAATATAATGTCACGGTCCTGCCGGGCAGCTACCTCGCGCGCGAAGCCCACGGCAGCAATCCCGGCCGCAACCGCATCCGGATGGCGCTCGTGGCCGAAACGGCCGAAGGGCTGGAAGCCGCGCAGCGCATCGTCCGATTCTGCAAAAACCTCACCGAGAACAACGCATCATGACTCAACAACTCCAGCAAATCATCGAACAGGCGTGGGACAACCGCGCCGAGATCAACCCGTCGAACGCCACTGCCGAAGTGCGCGACGCCGTGAACCACGTGCTGGCCGGCCTGGATGACGGCAGCCTGCGCGTGGCGCAGAAGGACACCGGCACCTGGGTGGTGAACCAGTGGATCAAGAAGGCCGTGCTGCTGTCGTTCCGCCTCGAGAACAACGTGGTGCTGCCGTCCGACGGCACGATGCAGTTCTACGACAAGGTGCCGACCAAGTTCGCCAGCTACACCGCCGACGACTTCGCCAAGGGCGGCTTCCGCGTGGTGCCACCGGCCGTGGCCCGCCGCGGTTCCTTCATCGGCAAGAACGTGGTGCTGATGCCTTCCTACGTGAACATCGGCGCGTACGTCGACGAAGGCGCGATGGTCGACACCTGGGCCACCGTGGGTTCGTGCGCGCAGATCGGCAAGAACGTGCACCTGTCCGGCGGCGTGGGCATCGGCGGCGTGCTGGAGCCGATGCAGGCCAACCCGACCATCATCGAGGACAACTGCTTCATCGGCGCCCGTTCCGAGATCGTGGAAGGCGTGATCGTGGAAGAGAACTCGGTGATTTCGATGGGCGTGTACATCGGCCAGTCGACCAAGATCTACGACCGCGCCACCGGTGAAGTAAGCTACGGCCGCATTCCATCCGGCTCCGTCGTCGTGTCGGGCTCGCTGCCGTCGGCCGATGGCAAGTACAGCCTGTACTGCGCGGTGATCGTCAAGCGCGTGGATGCGCAGACGCGCGCGAAGACCGGCATCAACGAGCTGCTGCGCGGGGTATAAGCCCGTTAAACCTACTGCGCGTTGCATTTCGGGCCTGCGGTGCTCGTCGTACGAAAGTACGACTGCGCGCCTCGGCCCGAACTGCTGCCGCTCGCTACGGTTTTCCGGGCTCATACCGAGACGTTACCAATGAGCGGAAGAAGCCCTATGATGGACCGCCTGTTCCAGCTGATGAAGGAGAAGAACGCGTCCGACATGTTCTTCGCCGTGAATTCGCCGGTGCACCTGAAGATCAACGGCACCCTCATTCCGGTCAACCAGCAGAAGCTGGAACCGGAAAACATCGATGCGCTGCTGGCGGAGATCTGCACGCCGGCGCAACTGAAGGAACTGGCGCAGTCCAACGAATTGAACATGGGCGTGTCCGTGCCCAGCCTCGGGCGCTTCCGCCTTTCCGCCTTCCGGCAACGGGGCACGGTATCCGCCGTGTTCCGCTACGTGCCCGCCAACATTCCCGCCCTCGCCGAACTGAACCTGCCACCGGTGCTGGCGGAACTCATCATGGAAAAGCGCGGGCTGCTGCTCGTGGTGGGCTCGACGGGGTCCGGCAAGTCGACCACGATCGCGTCGATGCTGGACCACCGCAACGAGCTGCGGCCGGGCCATATCCTCACGCTGGAAGACCCGATCGAATACCTGTTCAAGAACAAGAAGGCGATCGTCAACCAGCGCGAGATCGGCAGCGACGCCAGGGACCTGGACACGGCGCTGCGCAACGCGATGCGCCAGGCGCCGGACTGCATCCTGATCGGCGAGATCCGTGACCGCGAAACGATGGCCGCGGCACTGGCCTATGCACAGTCCGGCCACCTGGTGGTGGCCACGCTGCACGCGAACAACAGCTACAACGCGCTGAACCGCATCATCGGCTTCTATCCGATCGAAAACCGCCCCGCCCTGCTGCAGGACTTGTCGTCGACGCTGCGCGCCATCGTGTCGCAGCGGCTGGTGCGCTCGGCCGCCGGGGGCGTGCGCACGCCGGCCGTCGAGGTGATGGTCAACACCCGCTATGTGTCGGAACTGGTCGAGAAGGGCGACATCGCCCAGCTCAAGGAAGCGCTGGACCAGAGCCTGTCACCGGGCTCGCAGTCGTTCGAGCAGGCGCTGTTCAAACTGGTGAAGGATGGCCTCGTCACGCAGGACGAGGCACTGGCCAATGCCGACTCGGCCACCAACCTGCTGTGGCTGCTGAACAATGGGCCGGACAGCCGCCAGGCGGCCGAGGCGGAGCGCAAGCCGGCTCCGCCGGAAACGTCGTTTACCGAATTTACGCTGAACGGCTAGCCGTCGCGGCCTTGCGGCGGCGTGCCAGCGCAATCAGGCCAAGCCCGGCCCCAAGCATGCCGTACGTGGCAGGTTCCGGCACTAAATTGAGAAACACCGTACCGCAACCGGCCACCGCACTGCACCCCCATCCAACGATCTGGCCCGCATCGTTGACACCGGACGCTTCCGGCACCCACCACTCGCCATCGTGATCGACGAGCTCGTCGACTGGCCACGAACCCGCTGGGGTGCCGAGCACCCCAGCCACCGCGCGCTCGTGGTCACCAACGATGTAGCCATTCGCCATGTCGTAGGGCCGGCCCATGCCGCTGGGCGGCTGCCAACTGCTGTTGTGTAGCGTCAGCAATTGCAGACCTTTCTCTTCCCAATCGTAGGCGCCATAGACTTCGTCGTTCGGGCCCATGCCGTACCACGTGGTGGAACCGCGACTTCCGAAGTCCCTCATCGAACCATCCTGGTAGAGGAAGTAACGCCATTCTCCCGATGCCGTCTGCGCCTCGCCAAGCACGGTACCGGATTCGCTGACATCGATCACGCGGCTCTGCGCGCCGCCCAGCGTACCGATATCGCGCATGCCATCGGCGGCGCTATAGAGGAAGCCCCGGGTACCGCCGCCCGCGATGTCGGAGTTTCCCCCGACCAGGCCGGCGTTGTTGACCGCGACGGCCTCGCTGTTGCTGCCGCCCAGCGTGCCAAGGTCTTGCATGACGCCATTGGAGTACACAAAGGCGTGCGTGGTCGCGTCTCCTGCCAGCGTGGAACGCCCCACCGCCATGCCAATATCGTTGAGTTCGTTGCCGAAGACCTGCGTGCCGCCCAGCGTGCCAAGATTCACGCGGCTGCGGGGAGTCAGGAATACCGCACTGAGTACCCAACTGCCACCCACCTCATGAGACTCGTTGGTCAAGACCAGTCCGCTATTGTTGATGTCGGCGCCCTGGTTCCCGGCCGCCGTCAGAAGCTCGATTGTGTAACGCGGCGCCTGCGCCATGGCGGCCACCGGCACCGCCGCGAGTAGCAATGTAAACAATGTGTTTCTCATGGTGAGTCCCCTTTGCGATGAAAAGTACGTCCAGCGCGCTTGCGACGCCGCGTAAGCACGACCCATACCCAGGAGAGACATTGTTGCGATAACTTTGCGCGGCAGTGTTGGATATGCCGCGGAGCGCCGGAGGATCGCGAGGATTGCGCGACTGCCCGGCCGCGGCATGACGCGCCGACACTGCCATTGCGTTATTCGAATGGCTATCGTATCGCACTTCCGGTGCCTTCTTTGCTTTGCGCCTTTCAACGAAAAAGGATGTGGCGAGGCCGCCACGCGCCCAGGGACCTGGCAACCGCGCTGCGCAACGCGATGCGCCAGACGCCGGACTGCAGCCTGATCAGGGAGATCCGCGACCGCGCAATGATTCGCAGCCGGCAGGCGGGCGAGGCGGAGCGCAAGCCGGCCCCGTCCGAGGCATCGCTTACGGAATTTACGCTGAACGCGTGACGGCGGCCTTGCGGCGGTAAGAGGTTCCTGCAAGCATGTCCGATCCAAGTTTCAGGACGCCAATCACGGCTGGCGCCCTGAAACCGGAGCAACGATCCGACAACCACCAACTGGCAGCGACCCTCACGTGCTAGATACCCTGTTGGCGCGGCACGCGGCTTCCCGACCGCTGCCGCGACGGTTGCGCTACGTGCCAGCGGCTATAATGACGCCCTTTAGCCTGCACTTTTGCAATGATCACTCTCTACGGCATCCCCAACTGCGACACGGTGAAAAAAGCCCGCACCTGGCTGGCCGACCAGCAACAGGACTTCCTCTTCCACGATTTCAAGAAGCAGGGCCTCGACGAAGCCACCGTCCGGCACTGGCTGAAGCACGTGGACTGGAAGACGCTCGTCAACACGAAGGGAACGACGTGGCGCGGCCTGCCGGACGAACGCAAGGCTGCCGTGACGGATGCGACCAGCGCCACCGCGCTGATGCTGGAATTCCCGTCCGTGATCAAGCGCCCCGTGCTGCAAACGGCAAGCACCTGCCACGTGGGCTTCAAGCCGGAACAGTACCAACAGATCTTCAACGAATAAGACCATGACCGAATCCCGTACCCTCGCGCTGACCGAAAAACTGATCGGCCGTTCTTCCGTCACCCCCGAGGACAAAGGCTGCCAGGACCAGCTGATCGCCCTGCTCGAGCCGCTGGGCTTCAAGTGCGAGACGATCGTTTCCGGCGAAGTGACGAACCTGTGGGCGCGCCGCGGCACCGAGCAGCCCGTGTTCGTCTTTGCCGGCCATACCGACGTGGTGCCGACCGGTCCCGTCGACCAGTGGACCTCGGAACCGTTCTTCCCGACGATCCGCGACGGCAAGCTGTATGGCCGCGGCGCGGCGGACATGAAGACGTCGATCGCCGCCTTCGTCGTGGCGTGCGAGGAATTCATCGCCGCCCATCCGAACCATAAAGGCTCGATCGCCTTCCTGATCACCAGCGACGAGGAAGGCCCGGCCACCGACGGCACCGTGGTCGTGTGCAACAAGCTGAAGGAACGCGGCGAGAAGCTGGACTACTGCATCGTCGGCGAACCGACGTCGTCGCGGACGCTGGGCGACATGATCAAGAACGGCCGCCGCGGCTCGCTGTCCGGCTGCCTGACGATCAAGGGCGTGCAGGGCCACATCGCCTACCCGCAACTGGCGAAGAACCCGATCCACCTGGCCGCGCCGGCGCTGGCCGACCTCGTGGCCGAGGTGTGGGACGAAGGCAACGAGTACTACCTGCCCACCTCGTGGCAGATGTCGAACGTGAAGGCCGGTACGGGCGCGAACAATGTGATCCCCGGCGAAATGGTCATCGACTTCAACTTCCGCTTCTCCACCGCCAGCACGGCCGAGGGCCTGAAGGAACGTGTGCACGCGATCCTCGACAGGCACGGCCTCGACTACCACCTGAAATGGACGCTGTCCGGCCACCCCTTCCTCACGCCGCGCGGCACGCTGTCGACGGCCATCTGCGAGGCGATCAAGGCGGAAACGGATATCGACACGGAACTGTCGACCACCGGCGGCACGTCGGACGGCCGTTTCATCGCGCAGATCTGCCCGCAGGTGATCGAATTCGGGCCGCCGAACGGCAGCATCCACAAGATCGACGAGCACGTGGAAGTGCGCTTCATCGATCCGCTGAAGAACATCTATCGCCGCACCCTGGAAAACCTCCTGGCGTAACCGAAGGAATATCATGAGCACGATTTTTGCCACGCCGCGCGACTTGCTGCGCTACGCGACCACCCGCTTCAACACGGAAAAACTGTTCTTCGGCCACGGCAGCGCCGAGGCCTTTGACGAGGCGGCCTACCTGATCCTGCACACGCTGAAACTGCCGCTCGACAAGCTGGACCCGTTCCTCGATGCGCGCCTGCTGCCGGAAGAAATCCAGCGCGTGCTGGACGTGATCGAGCGCCGCGCCACCGAGCGGATCCCGGCCGCCTACATCACCAACGAGGCATGGCTGGGCGATTACCGCTTCTACGTGGACGAGCGCACCATCGTGCCCCGTTCCTACATCGCCGAGCTGATTCCCGACTATTTCGCGCCGTGGGTGAACAACCCGGAAGGCATCGAGAACGTGCTGGAACTGTGCACGGGCTCCGGCTGCCTGGCGATCATGCTGGCCGACGCATTCCCCGAGGCGCGCGTCGACGCCGTCGACATCTCGCCCGACGCGCTGGCGGTGGCACGCCGCAATGTCGAGACCTACAAGCTGGAAGACCGCGTGACCCTGATCCAGTCGGACCTGTACCAGAACGTGCCGGCGAAAAAATACGACCTGATCATCACCAATCCACCGTACGTGAACTCCGGTTCGATGACGCGCCTGCCGCAGGAATACCGCCACGAGCCGCAGATCGCCCTCGATGGCGGCGTGGACGGCATGGACCTGGTGCGCCGCATCGTGGCGGGCGCCGCCGAGCGCCTGACCGACGACGGCCTGCTGATCGTCGAGATCGGCAACGAGAAGGCGTTCGCCGAAGCGGCCTTCGGCGACATGGGCCTGACGTGGCTGACCACGAGCCAAGGTGATGACATGGTATTCCTGCTGACCGCAGACCAACTGAAACTGTAAAGAATGATCCGACTCGAACAAGTCAGCCTGATGCGCGGCGTGAAGCCGCTGCTGGAAAATGCCGACCTGACGCTGAATCCCGGCGACAAGATCGGCCTGATCGGCGCGAACGGCGCCGGCAAGTCCAGTCTCTTCGCGATGCTGCGCAACGAGCTGCACCCGGACCAGGGCAATATCGATTTCCCCGCCAAGTGGCGCATGGCCTACGTGGCGCAGGAAACCCCGCCGCTGCAGCGCAACGCCCTCGATTACGCGATCGACGGCGATGTGAACCTGCGCAAGCTGCAGGCGGAACTCGAACGGCTGGAAGCGTTACCCGATTCGGCCGACCATGGCATCGCCCTCGGCGAGGTGCACAGCGCGCTGGCCGACGCGGATGCGTACACGGTGCAGTCGCGCGGTGAGCAGCTGCTGCTGGGCCTCGGCTTCACGCTGGACCAGATGCAGCAACCCGTGGCGAGCTTTTCGGGCGGCTGGCGCATGCGCCTGAACCTGGCGCAGGCGCTGATGTGTCCTTCCGACCTGCTGCTGCTGGACGAACCGACCAATCACCTGGACCTGGACGCGATCATCTGGCTGGAAGACTGGCTGAAGCGGTACACGGGCACGCTGATCATCATCTCGCACGACCGCGATTTCCTCGACGAGATCGTGAACGTGATCGTGCACATCGACGACCGCAAGCTCAAGCGCTACACCGGCAATTACTCGAGCTTCGAGCGCCAGCGCGCCGCCCAGATGGTACTGATGGCCGGTGCCGCGGAAAAGCAGGCGCGCAAGAAGGCGCACCTGGAATCGTTCATCGAGCGTTTCAAGGCCAAGGCGTCGAAGGCCAGGCAGGCGCAGAGCCGCATGAAGGCGCTGGCCAAGATGGAAGAGCTGGCGCCGCTGCGCGCCGCCGCCGAATTCTCGTTCGAGTTCCGCGAGCCGCTGTCGGCGCCCAATCCCCTGCTGGTGATGGAAGACGTGGATGCCGGCTACCGCAGCGAGGACCCGAAGACCTACGAGGTGACCGAGAAGACGATCGTCCACGGCATCAACTTCAGCCTGCAGACCGGCCAGCGTATCGGTTTGCTCGGCGTGAACGGCGCGGGCAAGTCCACGCTGATCAAGACCGTGGCGGGGGAGCTGGCGCCGCTGGCCGGCACCGCGACGACGGGCAAGGGCCTGATCATCGGCTACTTCGCCCAGCACCAGGTGGAAATGCTGCGGCACGACGAATCGCCACTGTGGCACCTGCAAAAGATCGCCCCCACCGTGCGCGAACAGGAACTGCGCAACTTCCTGGGTGGCTTCAATTTCCCGGGCACGATGGTGACGAGTCCGATCGCCCCGTTCTCGGGTGGCGAGAAGGCGCGCCTGGCGCTGGCGCTGATCGTGTGGCAGCGGCCGAATCTGCTGCTGCTGGACGAGCCGACGAACCACCTGGACCTGGAAACGCGCGAGGCGCTGACCGAGGCCCTGGCCCAGTTCGAAGGCACGCTGGTGGTGGTGTCGCACGACCGGCACCTGCTGCGGGCAACGACCGACCAGTTCATCATCGTGGCCGACGGCAGGCTGCAGCCGTTCGACGGCGACCTGGACGACTACAAGGACTGGCTGTTCAAGACCAAGCTGGGGAAAGGCACCGATGTGCTGCCGGCCGCCGGCAAGGAGCACAAGACAGCGTATCCATCCACCTCGCCCGTGGCGCCGCCGCCGGCCGCCCCTGGCATCGACAAGCGCGAACAGAAGCGGCTGGAGGCGGAGCAGCGCCAGAAGCTGTCGGCGCAGCGCAAGCCGATCGAGAACAAGATCAAGCGGCTGGAAGAACAGATCGCCAAGCGCAATGCGCAAAAGGCCGAAGTCGATGCGCAGCTGCTCGACCCGGCGATCTACGAAGCGGCCAACAAGCCCAAGCTCAAGACGCTGCTGGCGGACCAGGCGTTCTACACGAAGGACCTGGAACAGCTGGAAGAGGAATGGCTGGCCTTGCAGGAACAGCTCGAGGCGCTGGCCGCCTGAGTCGGACGCCGCGACCGTCAACACGCCGCCCACGGGCGGCGTTGTTGTTTTCACGCGGCGTGCAGCTTGTCCTCGCTGACGCGGCGGATGGCCATCAGCTTGTCGATGTCCACCACGATCAGGCGCCGGGTGCCCTGTTCGGCGAGCCCGAGCAGATAGTCGATGTCCTGCGCGTCGTTCCGGGCGGCGTCCGTTCCCAGGCTGGGAATCTGCTTGATGTCGCTGCCGGCGAGCGTGACGAGGTCCGTCACGCCATCGGTGACCATGCCCATTACGCAGGTGGAGAGCTTCAGGATGATCACGTCCGTGCGCGGGTCGTGCTGCGGCGGGCGCGGGCCGAAGGCGATGCGCATGTCGACGATCGGCATGATGACGCCGCGCGAGACGGCAACGCCGCTGATGATTTCACCGTCGGTCGCGAAGCGTTCGAGCGCCTGCAACGGCCGCAGCTCCTGCACATTGCGGTAGTCCAGCGCGTATTCGAGTCCGCCGAGGCGGAAGGTCAGGTATTGCCGAAGCTCGTCGTCGCGCTGCGGGCCGACGCATGGCGATGGTCTATGGAGCGTGTGTTGGGATTGCATGGTGGTCCTTTCGTCCGGTCCCGCGGGAAAATCGCGCATCGTCCATGCTAAAGTCGCTATCCTGCACAGTGTTGAGGCTGCTCAATGTTTCCTGCCGGACCCATGCTTTCATCCCCGGCCGTGGAGGACCAGTCGAGCGCACCGTGCGCCGCATGCAACACGCTCGCCTGGCCCCACGCGCCGGAGCGCAGCTTCGCCTTGACTTCCCGCGGCGCCAGGTCGTATGGCGGGCCCGTATCCGGATGAAACAGCATCGTGCGTAGCACCGTGTCGCCGGCCAGCGCGTTCACACGGCATGTCGCCACGGCGGCGATCTCGTTGCGCCGCTGGCGCGCCTTGTCGAGCTGTTGCTGCACACGGATCTGTTGCGCCTGCGCCCCATTGGCGGCCAACGACAGCCGGGCCAGCTCCTTCAGCGCCGGCGTCACCTGTTCGGCCATGCGGGCGAACAGGCCCCGCTGCGCGGCGTTCAGCGTGACTTCGCGTGCGCGCATCCTGGCCGACAACGCCCGGTAGGCCTGCACGTCGCGCCGGGCCGCGATGGCGTCGATCGCCGCCTTGTGCTCCGCCGCGGCAGCAGCGCACTGGCCGGCGCGCGCGGCCAGGTCGGCGATGGCTTCGTCATAGCGCCGGGTGTCCGGCGCCAGCGCGAACAGCAGCATCTCGCTGCCCTTGCGCGGGCCGGCGCGATGCAGTGCCACGGCCCGGCCGGCGATGGCGCAACCGCTGGCCTCGCCGATCGTCACCTCGTCGGCCAGGATCTCGCAATTGACCGCTTCCTCGATCGATACCCGCGCGGCGCTGATCACGCAATTCTGTGCCTTGCGGATCCGGATGTCACCGCATGTCGCCCGCAGCACGGCGTTGGCGGCGACGCCGTCGACGCGGATCGCGCCGCCGGCATTGCTGGCGCTGCCTCCCACCAGGTTGCGCTTGAGCCGCACCGTACCGCCGCGCGAAGCCACGTGGCCGAACACGTCGCCGTGGATCGTGATGTCGCCGCCCTCGATCATACGGTTTTCCTGCACCTCGCCGAATTCCTCGTATTCGCCGTTCAATTGCAGGTTGCCGGTGGTGCGTGCGCTCACCCCCTCGCGGCCGACGATCTTCGGCCCGATCGACAGCCGGCCGCTCTTCCGGTCCACCTGGATGAAACCATCGAGCGCGGCCACGAGGTGGTCGTGGCCGTCCAGGTGGACGATCACCGTGCCGGCGCCGGCGACCGCCGTGAGCTCGCGGTCCTTGCCGGCCTGGGGTTCGATGGGCGTGCCGGACAGTTCGAAGCCGCGCTGGCCGGGCGTGCGCGGCTCCTTGCGCAGTAGCCGCGCCTGCGCCTTCACCTGCGGGAAGCGGTTCTCGAACGTGTGAAGGTCGAAGCGGCCGTCGGCCAGCTCGCGCGGTGCATTGGAGCGGTGGATGCAGGGCGACACCTCGACGAGCGCCGCGTCCCTGCCCGGCTCCGGATCGAGGCGGTGCGCCACGACGATGCGCGCGCGCCTGCCGGTGGCGATGGCTTCCCTCGCCGCGTCGATGTCGATGCCAAAGCGGATGCCCTTGCACCACATGTCGGCCACGAATTCGTCGATATCGAGTGCGGCCGGCCCGGCATCGTCCGGGTCCTCGAAGACGGGTTCGAAAAAGTAATCCGCCGCCCCGGCGACGATCTTGGCGGAACGGTACAGCGCCCGGCGCACGGGCGGAAATGGCACGATGGCGGCGGCAACGCGCACCAGCGGCAGTTCCTGCGCCGCCAGCTCCGGGCCGGTCCCGTAGAGCAGGCGCAGGAAGGCCGCGTAGTCGAGCCCCGCGAAGCGGGAGGCGGCCAGGAATACCGCTCCGCACGCGGCCTGCAACGCTGCTTGCGGCGCCGCGGCGCGCAGCCAGATGCCGTCCTCCCGTTGCACGATGTCGGCCGGTTCCTCGTCCTCGCCGGCCGGGTGGGCCGGTGAGCGATCGTTTTCCATGGCATCCCCCACTGTACCGGCGTCAACGTGCCGTCCCGCCGGGTAATGTAGAAGTTTTTTCTCAGGGAAACTTTGATCCGCGCCGAAGCGCTTCCCCAAGTGTGGCAAAAATGCGGCACCACAGGGTCGAGGGGGGCGGGCCAGAGCACATGCCTTGACCCAAAGGCGAGAAGCCGGGGTCAGGCCCGCCGGGGTGGAGCAGGGATGCCCGGAGCACTGCTCCGGGCCTGCGGAACGGTGCTGGCCTGCATGCCAGCACTCCCTCCTGACCCCGGGTTTTGCACATGGGGTTCGGCTTATCTGAACTGCGACTCATCGCTACCGGGCCGAAATGAAAGCGGGCCAAAATGAAAGGCGCTGTTCGCCAACGCTACGGGAACTTCCTCCGCGCAACGCTGTCTGACCTCCTGTTGAGCTACTTCATGCATATCAGGAGGCCGAAATGGGGACTGGGGATTTCCGGTTTTTGTTCAAGGCACTGGTCCAGCTGCAGCTGGGGCCGGACGAAGTCGCAGCGTTGCGTGAGTTCATGGCCACGGTCACGCATCCTGGACAATGCCTTGCCCTGATCGAGGCGGCGGCGGGCAGACCGCCGTGCCCGCACTGCGCCTGCGCCCATTGCCACCGCAGCGGCAAGGCCAACGGCCTGCAACGCTATCGGTGCACGGGATGCGGCAGCACTTATAACGCGCTGACCGGCACCCCGCTGGCCCGCCTCAAGCGGCGCGATAAATGGCTGGCGTACCTGCAATGCCTGATCGAATCGACGACGGTGCGCAAGGCCGCCGAGCGCGTGGCGGTGGCCAAGTCGACCAGTTTCCGATGGCGTCACCGGTTCATTGCGGCCGTCCGGCAGGAGCGGCGGCCGAAGCTGTCCGGTGTCGTGGAGGCCGACGAAACCTATCACCTGGAGTCGCAGAAGGGATCGCGTCGCCTGAACCGCCCGGCCCGCAAGCGGGGCGGCAAGGCGACCCGGCGCGGCATCAGCCGCGAGTTCGACTGCATCCTCGTCGCCCGCGACCGCAACAAGCTCACGTACGACTTCGTGACCGGGCGCGGGCCGGTCAGCGCGGGACAATTGGCCCGGCACTTGCTGCCCGTGCTGGCGCCGGACGTCATTCTCGTCAGCGATGGTGCCAAGGCTTACGGGGTGTTTGCGCGGCAGGCGGGCATCACGCACGAATCGGTGAACGTGCAGGGCGGGGAGAGAGTGCGGGAAGCAGTCCACATCCAGAACGTCAATGGCTGGCATGGCCGCTTCAAGACGTGGCTGCGCCGGTTCAACGGCGTGGCCAGCCGCTACCTGGCCAATTACACCGGCTGGCAACGCGTGCTGGACGCTGCCACGCTCACCACGCCGTCGCACTGGCTGCGCGTCGGGGTGGCACCGGACAAGCAAGGCTCAGCTCGCAGTTGACATGGACCGCCTCTGAAAGTTCCGTGCTTGAGGGAAAGCCTAGCGTTAGCGAACAGCGCCAAATGAAAGCGGGCCGGCATGGCCGGCCCGTCGTGGAATTCATGTCCGGCCCGGCCGGACGAGGCAAGCGGTAACCTCAGCGGCGCGGCGGTGTCGAATAGACTTCGATGCGCGCGTCGTTGATCTGGCGGCGCAGGTCGCGGCGCTCGTCGGGCGTCATGCGGCTCATGCGGCGCGAGATTTCCGCGTTATTGGCATTTTCCTGCATGATGCGGCGCTGCTCTTCGGCGCGCGCTTCGAAGGAGCGTGAATCGGCCGCGTCGCCCCAGCGGCTGTCGCGCGGGTTGTCGCGTGACTGCTGGTTGTCGCGCCGCGCCGGGCCGTCGTTCGGGTTGGTCTGCGCGAACGAAGGCAGGGTCGCGCAAAGCGCCAGCAGCGCCGCGGCAAGGGGCGCGCGTGCGAATGCGCGCCGCGCATCCGCCCTGCTCCGAACCTTTGCCTCGTTGCTCATGCCATGTCCTCGTTCATGTCTGGTAACCTCTACCCGATGGACGAAGTGTATGCCCCTTTCCCCAGGTGCATAAGAGCGATTGGGTAAAGTTTGTAACACTTTGTAATGGGTACCGCCTTGCGTGCCTTTCATCGCATTAAGACGTTACCATAGCGACATGCTTCTGACAATTCCGACAGCAATATGACTACTTCGACCGACACCGGCAACAACACTACTCATGCGAACCATGGCGGCCACCAGGCCAAGATCATGGTCGTGGACGACGACGTGCGCCTGCGCGACCTGCTGCGCCGCTACCTGACCGAACAGGGTTTCAACGTCTTCACCGCCGAAAACGCCACCGCGATGAACAAGCTGTGGCTGCGCGAGCGCTATGACCTGCTGGTGCTGGACCTGATGCTGCCGGGCGAGGATGGCCTGTCGATCTGCCGCCGCCTGCGCGGCGCGGGCGACCAGACGCCGATCATCATGCTGACCGCCAAGGGCGAGGACGTCGACCGCATCGTCGGCCTGGAAATGGGGGCGGACGACTACCTGCCGAAACCTTTCAACCCGCGCGAGCTGGTGGCCCGCATCGGCGCCGTGCTGCGCCGCAAGGCCCCCGACGAGATTCCCGGCGCGCCATCGGAAACCCCGCAGACGTTCGAGTTCGGCCAGTTCGTGCTGGACCTGGGCACGCGCACGCTGAAGAAGAACGGCGAGACGGTGCCGCTGACCACCGGCGAATTCTCCGTGCTGAAGGTGTTCGCCCGCCATGCGCGCCAGCCGCTGTCGCGCGAAAAACTGATGGAACTGGCGCGCGGCCGCGAATACGAGGTATTCGACCGCTCGCTGGACGTGCAGATTTCGCGCCTGCGCAAGCTGATCGAGCCCGACCCTTCCAGCCCGCTGTACATCCAGACCGTGTGGGGCCTGGGCTATGTGTTCATCCCGGAGGGCCAGCCGCGCTGACCTGATGCCGTTCCGCAAACCGACGTTTCATCGGCCCAATCTGGCCCGCCTCAAGAGCGGGCTGTTCTGGCGCACCTTCCTGCTGCTCGGCGTGCTCACCACGCTGTCGATGGCCTCCTGGACCGGCATGATCAGCTGGGTCCAGCGCGAGCCGCAGGCCCAGCAGCTGGCCGCCCAGGTCATTTCCGTGGTCACCATCACGCGCGCGGCGCTCACCCACTCGGCGCCCGAGCTGCGCACCGAGCTGCTGTTCGACCTCGTGTCCAACGAAGGCATCCGCGTCTTCCTGCTGGAGGAAAACGACGAAGTCGACCCGCCACCCGACATCGCGCTCATGCCCGATATCGAAAAACTCGTCAAGGCCAAGCTGGGCAAGGCCACCCGTTTCTCGGCGCGCGTGAACGGCATGCGCGGCTTCTGGGTCAGCTTCAATATCGGCGAAGACCAGTACTGGCTGATGCTCGAGCGCGAGCGCATTCCGTGGCTGACCGGTATCCAGTGGCTCGGCTGGGCCGCCGTGGTGTCGCTCGTCTCGCTGCTGGGCGCGGCAGCCATTTCCAGCCTCGTCAACGCCCCGCTGCGCCGCCTCACGGCCGCGTTCCAGGCGATCGCGCAAGGCCGCCGCCCGCCCCCGCTGCCCGAAAAGGGCCCGCAGGAGATCCGGCAAGCCAACCGCAGCTTCAACCAGATGGTGGACGACCTGCAGCAGGTCGAGTCGGACCGCGCCGTGATCCTGGCGGGCATCTCGCACGACCTGCGCACGCCCCTGACGCGCATGCAGCTGGAAGTGGAAATGGCCCACCTCGAACCCGACGCGCGCGACGGCATGAAGTCGGACCTGGCGCAGATGGATGCGATCATCGCCCAGTTCCTGGACTACGCGAAGCCGACCGAGGCATCCACCTTCGTGCCGCTCGACGTGGGCGCGATGCTGGAGGAAGTGGCCCATGAAGTGTCGCGCCTGCCCGACGTGAAAGTCACGACCGACATTTCCTGCAAGGCCCAGATCAGGGGCAATGCCACGGACCTGAAGCGGGTGATCCACAACCTGATCGAGAACGCGCGCCGCTACGGCAAGACGCCGGGTACCGACCTGGCCGAGATCGACATCCATTGCACCGTCAAGGGCATGCATACGGCCAAGCGCGTGGTGATCGCGGTGCGCGACCACGGCGTGGGCGTGCCCGAGGAACGCATGGCCGAGCTGCTCAAGCCGTTCACCCGGCTGGATACGGCGCGCAGCCAGGCCAACGGCGCCGGCCTGGGCCTGGCAATCGTCGAACGGGTGCTGCAACGACATGGCGCCGAACTCCAGCTGAGCAATGGCGAAGGTGGCGGGCTGGCCATCCAGATCACGATCGAAGCCCTCTGAACGAGCGCCGGAAGTCGTCGGCCAAGCTCCTGACAGGAACTGACAGCGTCCGGCCGTACCATGGCCTGCGACATGCCCGCGCGGGCGGCAGGACGCCACGAAAAGAATTTGAGCCGTTTTGTCGATCTGGCCTTTTGCCCTCCGTCGTGGGAGTATGGGAACGCAGTTCGTGTTCCCTAAACCAAATGAAGGAGATAGGCCATGAGCGAAGCAGAGAAAGTTCCACACGACATGCCGACCGTGACGCCGCACCTCGTCTGCCGCGGCGCCGCCGATGCGATCGAGTTCTACAAGAAGGCGTTCAACGCCACCGAAATGGTGCGCATGCCCGTGCCCGATGGCGGCGGCAAGCTGATGCACGCGATGATCAAGATCGGCAACTCGCCGGTGATGCTGGTCGACGAATTCCCCGAGTGGAACAGCATTGGCCCGCAGGACTTGCCCAATTCCCCCGTTACCCTGCACCACTACGTGGAAGACGTGGATGCCGCCTACCGGCAAGCCGTCGAAGCGGGCGCCAAGGTGGTGATGGAGCCTCAGGACATGTTCTGGGGCGACCGCTACGGCGTGCTGCGGGACCCGTTCGGCCACAGCTGGTCGCTGGCCACGCACATCCGCGACGTGCCGCCGGAAGAGGCGCTGGAAGCCTCGAAGACGGCGATGCCCTGCCCCGACGCGGCCCAACAATAATCAAGGAGGCCGCCATGCGTTTCATGATCATCGTGAAGGCCACGCCGGACAGCGAAGCGGGCAGGATGCCCTCCACCGAGCTGCTCGCCGCGATGGGTAAATACAACGAGGAACTCGTCAACGCCGGCGTGATGCTGGCCGGCGAAGGCCTGCACCCCAGCTCGAACGGCGTGCGCATCCGCTACCACGGCAAGGAGCGCACCGTCATCGACGGGCCCTTCTCGGAAACGAAGGAGCTGATTGCGGGATTCTGGCTGATTCAGGTAAAGTCGCGCGAGGAAGCCATCGAGTGGCTCAAGCGCGCCCCGATGCAGGATGGCGACGAGGTCGAGATCCGCCAGGTATTCGAGGCGGAAGACTTCGGGGCCGAATTCACGCCCGAATTACGCGAACAGGAGGACCGGCTGCGCGACCGCATCGCCAGCACCTCCTGACACGATCAGGAGGAGGATGGGATGCACTTCATGGTGATACGGCGCGCCGACGCCGGTTCCGAAAGCGAAGCTTTTCCGGGCGAGCCGCTCGAACGTGCCATGCCGGACGCGCGCTGGCTGCATCCCAGCCGCGAGGCGGTGCGCCTGCACCGCTCCGCCGGGGCCTGGTCCATCGAACCAGGCCCGTTCCCCGCCGGCGAACTGGCGGCCGGCTTCGCGATCATCGATGCACCGTCGAAGGAGGCGGCGATCGAATGGGCGCGGCGCTGGCCCTCGGCCGACGCGGAAGGGCAGGCATTGCTCGAAGTGCGCGAGACCGGGTGCTCCGGCGGCTGCGCCGGCATCGACTCGCAATCGCCGCCGCACCTGACGCCGTACGCGGTGCTGATACGCTCCAGTCCCGCCCTGGAAGCGGAGCTGCCTCCACCGCCGGAAGTCATCGCCCGCATGAACGAGCGCAACGCCAAGGATGCGCAAGCGGGCGTACTGCTGGCGGGCGACGGGCTGAAAGGCACGGCGAAGGGCGCGCGCGTCAAGTTCAAGGGCGGCCGGCCGACGGTCGTCGACGGCCCGTTCACCGAGATCAAGGAACTCATCGCCGGCTTCTGGCTGATCCAGGCCAGGACGGTGGATGAAGCGATCGCCTGGGTGAAAAGCTATCCATTCCCCTGGCCGGATGTAACGCTGGAACTGCGGGCCGTGGCGAGCCCGCGCGCTTGAGCCCAGTGGCATTGAGCAGCGCGGTCCATCGCACCGTCGAGGCGGTGTGGCGCATCGAGTCGGCGAAGATCATCGCCGCGCTGGCGCGCATGCTGCGCGACGTGGGCCTGGCCGAGGAAATGGCGCAGGAAGCGCTGGTCGCGGCGCTGGAAACGTGGCCCGAAGCGGGCATGCCGGACAAGCCGGCCGCCTGGCTGATGGCCGCCGCGAAGAACCGCGCTCTCGACCACCTGCGCCACCGCAGGCTGGCGCAGGACAAGGAGCCGCAGCTCACCTACGAAATCGAAAGCCTGCTGGAAGATGCCGCGCCCGACCTGGAGCGGGCGTTGGAAAACCCGATTGGCGACGACCTGCTGCGCCTCGTCTTCATCGCCTGCCACCCGGTGCTGCCCACCGAAGGCCGGGTGGCGCTCACCCTGCGGCTGCTGGGCGGTCTGACGACGGAGGAAATCGCCCGCGCCTTCCTCGTGCCGGAGCCGACCCTGGCGCAACGCATCGTGCGCGCCAAGCGCACGCTGGCCGAGGCGCGCGTGCCGTTCGAGGTGCCCGTGGGGCACGAACTGGTGCGGCGCCTGGAATCGGTGCTGCAAGTGATCTACCTGATCTACAACGAGGGCTACTCGGCCAGCGCGGGCACCGACTGGATGCGGCCGGCCCTGTGCGACGAGGCGCTGCGGCTGGGCCGCATCCTGGCCGAACTGGTACCGCGCGAGCCGGAGGTGCACGGGCTCGTGGCGCTGATGGAAATCCAGTCCTCGCGCGCCCGTGCCCGCATCGCCGCCGACGGCGCGCCGGTGCTGCTGCTGGACCAGGACCGGGCGCGCTGGGACCAGCTGCTGATCCGCCGCGGCCTGGCCGCGCTGGAGCGGGCCGGCCGGCTCGGCAAGGGCCTGGGGCCCTACGGCCTGCAAGCCGCGATCGCCGCTTGCCACGCGCGCGCCCGCAGCGCCGCCGACACGGATTGGCAAGGCATTGCGGCGCTGTACGATGCGCTGGCGCAGCTGGCGCCCTCGCCCGTCGTTGAGCTCAACCGCGCCGTGGCGCTGGCGATGGCGTTCGGACCCGCCGCGGGTCTCGAGGTGGCCGATGCGCTCGTCGATGAACCCGCGTTGAAGCACTACCACCTGCTGCCCAGCGTGCGCGGCGATTTCCTGTTCAAGCTGGGGCGGTACGAGGAGGCGCGCGAGCAATTCCTGCGCGCCGCGGGGTTGACGCAGAACGAGCGCGAACGGGCGCTGTTGCTGTCGCGGGCGGCGGCGTGCGCGCCGCTGCCGCAATGAGACTCAGGGTACCTCGCGGGCGCCTTCGCCGCGCGTGCGCAGGTAGCGGGGCAGGCTGTCCGCCAGTTGCAGCCAGCGCAGGTGGCTTTGCATGAAGGTGTGGTCGTCCGGCGGCACCAGCTCGGGATCGTCCAGGCTGGCCGTGGTGACATCGAGTTCGCCGGGGGACCGGTCGTCCTCGAACGTCAGCTGCGTGCCGCAGGCGGCGCAAAAGCCGCGGCGCGCGCCGGGACTCGAGTGATAGAAGGCCGGGCTGCCGGCGGAAAAATGCAGCCCGGCGCGCGGTACCGAGAACCATGCCACGCAGGGCGCTCCGCTGGCGCGGCGGCACATCGTGCAGTGGCAAAGCGTGCTGTTGAACGGTTCGGCCGTGACCACGTAGCGCACCGCTCCGCAAAAACATCCTCCCTGGTGCAACTGCATGGCCTTCTCCTTGCAGCCCTAGTCGAGCAATTTCGTCAGCAGCAGCTCGGTCGACCCGTAGCCGAACAGCGAGTCGCTTTCCAGCCCCGCCGTTTCGTAGGGTACCGACACTTCGCGCTCGGGCTTGGCGGGATCGTCCGCGTAGGTGGCCTGCCAGGCGCGCTTCAACGCGTCGGAACGGCGGATGAAGACGGGCACGGGCCAGTCGTTGCGGTCGAAATGCTCGGCGTCGCCGAGCACCGGCCAGCGGCCGTTGGCCAGCGCCATGTCGCCCGTGCGGATGGCCTTGAGGGCATCACCCGCCTTCAGGCCCTGCACATCGGCCAGCATGGGCATCGTGGCCCGCTTCGGCCCGAACAGATAGGCCAGCATGATCTTCCCCTGGGGCGACATGCGGGCGACAAGCCCGGTCGCGTAGCCGCCATTGATCAGTGGCACGGCAAACCAGCTTCCTTCGTGATACGGCTGCTTCATTCGATTCTCATTGTGTGGACTGCCTTACATATTTTCGTCGTAGCGATATTGGGCGGCGATCGGGCCGGCCTTGAACAGCGCATCGCGCAATTCCTTGTCCAGCTTCGGGTCGCGGCGGCGCACCCATTCGATCAGCATCGCCACGTGCTTCCGCGTGCTGTCGCGCTGGCTTGCCAGCACGAGCTTCAGCTCGGGGTCGGTGCAGGCCGCGAAGCGCTGGTTATACATGTCCAGCGCGCCCAGCCGGTCGATCAGCGAGGTCAGCGCACGGTGCATGTCCAGCACCTGGGCGTCCAGGCCCTCGCGGTGTTCAACGACGTGTTCCTGCGTCATGGCAGCCTCCTGTCGGCGTGGAACGATGGACTGACACAAAGGGTCCCACCAAGGGTCACATCAAGGGTCACATCAAGGGTGACATCAAGGATAACATCGAGGGTGATATTGTCGGTCCAAGCCCATGTTTCCACAAGTATAACAATGCGCCCGGACCGATGGCGCACGACATTGTAGTCAAATGTGATAAGCTTTCGGCTTCGCTAGGGGTCCTGGAATGCGTTTTCCGGGTGAGAGATACCCTTCGTACCTGATCTGGATAATGCCAGCGAAGGAAAGCGCAAAGCAGTGTTCGTCACCAGTCGGTTCCTCCGAACCTCCCCGAACTTACCCTCCTGTGCTCCTCGCTGGTTCGACAAAGAACTAGAACTAGAGAGCACACCGATGAACAAGACCACCATCTCCGCCGCCGCGCTGGCCATCGCGCAGGCCACACACGCATCCGCCGCTTTCGCCCAGCAAGCCGACCCGGCGATGACGGAAGTCATTGTCACCGCCGTGCGCGGCGCCGCCGACCGCGCCTCGGTGGCCGGCTTCGCCGAAACGCCGCTGCTGCAAACGCCCGCCTCGGTCAGCGTGATCACGCGCGAGCAGATGCAGGACCTGAACATCCGCTCCACCACCGACGCGGCGCGCTACGACGCCAGCATCAGCGACGCCTACAACGCCGTCGGCTATGCCGAGCAATTCTCGATCCGCGGCTTCAAGCTCGCTAACGCCACCAGCTACCGCAAGGATGGCCTGGCAATTTCGGGCGACACCCAGATCCCGCTGGAGAACAAGGAAAGCATCGAGGTGCTGAAAGGCCTGGCGGGCCTCACCGCCGGCGTCGCCGCGCCCGGCGGCGTGGTCAACTATGTGACCAAGCGCCCCACCAACACCACGCTGCGCTCGGTGCTGTTCGAAGTGAGCGAGCGCGGCACGCTGCTCGGCACCGTCGACCTGGGCGGCCGCTTCGAGGACCGCCGCTTCGGCTACCGCATCAACGTGGCCGGCGAGCGCCTGCGCTCCTACGTGGAAGGCGCGGATGGCCGCCGCAGCTTCGTATCCGGCGCATTCGACTGGCAGATCTCGCCGCGGGCGCTGCTGCAGGTCGACGCCGACTACCAGAAGAAGTCCCAAGTCTCGGCGCCGGGCTTCCAGCTGATCAACAACGTGTCGCTGCCGGACGTGGATCCCGCCACCCTGCTGAACGACCAGCCGTGGAGCTATCCGGTCGCCACCGAAAGCATGAACTTCGGCGCCCGCTTCCAGTACCAGCTGGCGCAGGACTGGAAGCTCGAGGTGAAGGCCAACCGCCACGTGTTCAAGCGCGACGACTACACGGCCTTCCCGTACGGCTGCTCGGCGCAGGAACTGTATCCGGGCTTCTGCGGCAACGGCGACTACGACGTGTATGACTACCGCAGTCTCGACGAGCAGAAGAAACCGCTGGCGGCGCAGGCCATGCTGCAAGGCCGCTTCGCCACCGGCGCGCTGACGCACGACCTGTCGACCGGCCTGGCCTACTACGGCAACAAGGAAAGCTGGGGCGAGGACGTGTACGAGTATGCCGGCACCAGCAATATCTACCATCCGGTCGTCGTGCCGCCGCGCAGCGACCTGCAAACCGGGCCGTCGTTCGTGCAGCGCAAGGACAACGAGCGCGCCGTGTTCGTGCAGGACATCGTGGGCATCACCAGCGAGCTGAAATTGCACGCCGGGGCGCGCTACGTAAAACTGAAGCGCGACGAGCTTGGGGTGGCCCCATCGAGCGCCAGCTTCTGGCTGCCGAATGCCTCGCTGGTGTACAGCCCGCGCGGCAACCTGTCGCTGTACGCGACCTATGCCCGCGGCCTGGAACACGGCGGCATCGCGCCGATGGAGACGACGAACGAGAACCGCGCCCTGGCGCCATCGAAGTCGAAGCAGGTGGAACTGGGCGCCAAGGCGGAAATCGCCGGCATCAGCATGGCGGCGGCGCTGTTCCAGATCGAGAAGGGCCTCGAGTACATCGACGCCACCAATACCTTCGTGCGCAATGGCCAGGCGAAGCATCGCGGTGTCGAATTCTCGGCGCAAGGCAAGGCCACGCGCGAGCTGACGGTCGGCGCCTCGCTGGCCGCGCTGAACACGAAGCAAAGCGGCACCGGGCAAAGCATCTACGACGGCAAGCGGGTGACGAACGTGCCGGCCATCCGCTCCACCGTCTTCGCCGAGTATGCGGTCTCGCCGGCGTTCAAGGTGAACGGCGACTGGCAGTTCGCCGGCAAGAAAGCGTTCGACGAGGAGAACACCGTGTTCGTGCCGAAGTACCACGTGGCCAACTTCGGCGCCTCGTACATCACGCGCGTGAACGACATGCCGCTGGTACTGCGCGCCCAGGTGCGCAACGCCTTCGACAAGTTCTACTGGCGCGACGTCACGCCCGACCTGGGCGGCTACCTGATGCCGGGCCTCGGGCGCACGTTCCGCGTGTCCGCGCAGCTGAATTTCTGATGTTTTACAGCTGAGCTCATGTCCCTTGGTGCCAGGTACCCATGGGACACGGGCTCAGCTATTGCCCAGCATCGGCGTCAGCGGTTGCCAGCCATTCGCCCCGCGGGGAACCGTGTGCGCAGGTTATGCCTGCTAACGCGTAGCAAGTTTTTCTGGCTGAGCCCGTGTCTCGCGGTGCCTGGCACAAGAGACAGCATCAAGAGACAGCACAAAGAGACACGGGCTCAGCCACGCCCCAACACCTCTTCGACCTGCCGCAGCCGCTGCTCCAGCGGCCCGTGAATGCGCACGTGCGGGATCGCGCGGGCGGCGAGTTCTTCGGCGAGGATCGCGTTGACGGCGGCGCTCTGGTCTTCCGGCTCGCGCTGCAAGCCATCCGGCTTCCACGGGATGTCCGGGGCGCACACCAGCGTCACGTCGTAGCGGCGCGCCGTCACCAATTCCCCCAGCTTCGGATCGATACGCCCAAAGTAATGGCGGCTGTACACGGCCGTCATCAGCGGCGTGGTGTCGCAGAACAGGAAACGGCTGGCGCGCGCCAGGGCGAGGTCTTCGCGCGCGGCCTGGGTCTCGGCGATGTGCAGCTGGTCGCCCTCGACCGGCACGCGCTCGCGCAGGTCGACGAACTCGCGCAGGTATTCCGGCACCCACGCGTCCCGGTAGCGCTCGGCCAGCGCCTGGGCCAGGGTGGTCTTGCCCGACGAGGCGCTGCCCACGATCGCCACGCGCATCGTCCTCATGGCAGCACCATCGCTTCGCTCGCCTTTTCGTTGGCCAGCATCGACTTGCGCCAGGCCAGCAGGCCGATCGCGGCCATCACCACGAAGAGCCCGTACAGCAAGGCGGTCAGCATCAGGCCCTTGTGCACGTACAGCGCCACGTACAGCACGTCGACGATGATCCACACATGCCAGTTCTCCAGCTTCTTGCGGGACAGCAGCAGCTGCCCCACGAGGCTGCCTGCGGTGAGGAACCCATCGGCGAACGGCACGTCGGTATCCGTGAACGTCATCAGGAACCAGGCCAGGGCGATGAAGCCCACGATCCAGCCGAGTGCCGCGGCGGCCCTGCCCGCCCCCGGCAGTTGTGTCACGGGCAGGCGCGCATGCGTCTCGTCGCCATGCAGCCACTGGTACCAGCCCCAGATCGACACGGTGATGAACACCAGCTGCAGGCCCATGTCGCCGTACAGCTTCGCCTCGAAGAACACCACGCCATACAGTGCCGACGAGAGGATCGCGAACAGCCACGCCCAGTGGTTCTGGCGGATGTTCAGCCAGACGGTGGCGATCGACAGCGCGAAGGACAGCAGTTCGAGCGGTGTGGTGGAGAGGCCGAGGAGGTGGAGGGTTTCGTTCATGAGACAGCTCAGGGGGACGGCGGATTATGCCACGGGGGTGGCCGCCGAACCATATCGGCTGGCATACAGCGTGGATCACGGCCTCGATCGATGAGAATTCTCACCAATTATTGCATATTGTTAATTTTAGTGGATTGCAGAATAATGGACGAAATTTTCACGTATCCTCATGAACCGCTCATTCCTGCTCCTCTTCGCCCTGCCCGCCCTGCCCGCATTCGCCCAGGCGCCGGCCGCCACCATCCCGATTTCCGCCTTCGTCAAGCAGGAACAATTCGCCCAACCCCGGCTGTCGCCTGACGGCAAGCACCTCGTCGTCACCGTGCGCATGCCGATCGGCAAGCGCGACGTGCCAACGATGACGTTCTACAGCCTGCCCGACCTGAAGATGGAAAGCGTGGTGCGCCTGCCCGCATTCCAGGTGCCGCTCACGTATGACTGGGTCAGCAATACCCGTCTCGTGGTGCGCAAGGGCCGCGAGGAAGGTTCGCGCGAGATTCCGTCGTCGTATGGCGAGGTGCTGGCGATGGATTACGACGGCAAGAAGCAGGAATACCTGTACGGCTTCGAACGCTTTAAGAATTCGGCCCGCACCAGCGGCTATGCCGACGACTACGGTTCCGCGTTCATCGCCGACATTCCCGCCCGGCCCAATGGCCGGGCCTTCCTTTCCGCCCACCTGTGGGACGCCGATTTCAGCGAATTGCTCGACGTCGACACGCAGAGCGGCAAGCGCCGGTCGGTCGCGCGCGTGCCCTACCCACGTTTCGGGTTCAATGTGCAGAACGATGGCGAACCGCGGTTCGCCAGCGGCAACGACGAAGCGGCGCTGTTCACGCTATTACGGCGCGAAGGCGACAATTGGATCCGCGTCCCTCGGGAAAAGACCGGCACGCTGCTCGATCCATTCGCTTTCTCGGCCGATGACCGCGAGTTCATGGCATGGCATTCGCGGCACGGCGAACCGCACGTGCTGGTGCGGGAAGATCTGGCCACCGGCGCGCGCCGGGTGGTGGCCGAAGATGCCAACGGTTCCATCAACAACGTCATGTTCGGCAGCAGCCGCTACCTGCCGATCGCCGCGTTCACGTCCGTCGGCAAGCCGCAGGTCCGTTACCTCGAGCCCGACAGCAATGCCGACGTCGCGTTGCACAAGCAGCTCGCCGCGCAGTTTCCCGGCGACGTGGTGCGCTTCCTCAATGCCACACAGGATGGGGCCAAGCTGCTGTTCGTCGTCCAGAGCGATCGCGATCCGGGCACTTATTACCTGTTCGACCGCGCCACCGGCCGCGCGGACATGCTCTTTGCCGCCATGGACTCGCTCGATCCGGAGCAAATGGCCGAGCGCAAGCCGATCTCGTTCAAGGCACGCGACGGCTTGCAACTGCACGGTTACCTGACGCTGCCGCGCCAGCCGGCGGCCGGCAAGCTGCCACTCGTGCTGATTCCCCATGGCGGCCCGCACGGCCCCCACGATGGCTGGTACTTCGACACGGATGCCCAATTCCTCGCCAGCCGCGGCTACGCCGTGCTGCAGGTGAACTTCCGTGGCTCGGGCGGGCGCGGTGAAACGTTCCAGGCGGCGGGCTACCGCCAATGGCGCGGCAAGATCATGGACGACCTCGTCGATGGCGTGCGCTGGGCCACCGACAACGCCGGCATCGACGCCGATCGGATGTGCGTCTACGGCGTCAGCTTCGGCGGCTATGCCGCCCTCACGCTCGCCTCGCGCGAGCCAACACTGTTCAAGTGCGCCGTCGGCTACGCCGGGGTGTACGACCTCAAGCTGTTCTTCGAGGAAGACAGGGCAAAGCGGTCGAAGAGCCTTGCGAGCTTCTACCGGCGCTACGTGGGCGACGATATCGCGGAACTGGACCGCATCTCGCCGGCGCTGCACGCTGGCACGATCAAGGCGCCCGTGCTGCTCATCCACGGCGGCAAGGACACGATCGCGCCGAAGGAACATGCGTTCCGCATGCGCGATGCGCTGGAGAAGGCAGGCCGGCCACCCGAGTGGTACTACGTCGACTATGAATGGCACGGCTTCTATGACACGGAAAACCAGATCGAGGTCTACCGCCGCCTGGAGGCCTTCCTGGCGAAGCACATCGGCAAATAAGGTTAGACTGCATGCTCCCCATGGAGGACAGCATGCAGTTCGACCTCGACCGTTTCATCGCCGCCCAGGACCGCGCCTATGACGAGGTGCTGGCCGAACTGCGCGCCGGCCGCAAGGCCAGCCACTGGATGTGGTTTATCTTTCCGCAGCTGAAAGAACTGGGCCGGTCGGAAACGAGCCGTTTCTACGGCATCGCGGGACTGGACGAGGCGCGGGCCTACCTGGCTCACCCGGTCCTTGGCGCCCGGCTGCGCGAATGCACGAACCTCGTCAACGGGCACGCGGGCACGCCGATCGACGTGATCCTCGGCCACGTCGATGCATTGAAATTTCGCTCGTCGATGACGCTGTTTGCCAATGCGGCGCACAGCGATGGCGTGTTCGCCACGGCGCTCGACACCTTCTACGGCGGCGCGCCGGACCAGGCCACGCTCGGCCTGCTCGGCAAATGAGCAAGCCGCCATCCTTGCGGACGGCGGCTTTCAGGAAGGACGATCCCGGCTTACTTCTTCGGGTATCTGATCGTCATTTCCTTCAGCAGGTTGTCGGCATGGTCGACTTCCTTCATCACCCACAGCATGTAGCGCACGTCGAGGTGGATCGCACGGGTGATGGCCGTATCGAAGTACCAGTCCTTGGTGATCGATTCATAGGTCGAGTCGAAGTTCAGGCCGATCAGTTCGCCACGCTTGTTGACGATCGCCGAACCGGAGTTGCCGCCCGTCGTGTCCGCGCTGGACAGGAAGTTGACCGGCACCGTGCCCAGGATCGGGTCCTTGAACTGGCCGTAGCGCTTGGCCTTGACCGCTTCGAGCAGGGGCTGGGGCGCGTTGAACGGGTCCTTGCCGGTATGCTTCTCGGCGATGCCTTCCACCGTCGTGAACGGGCCCTTGGTGATGCCGTCCTTCGGCGAGTAGGAGTCGACGGTGCCGTAGGTGACGCGCAGCGTGGAGTTGGCGTCCGGGTATACCGGCTTGCCCTGCGACTTCTTCCACGCGATCACGGCGCTCATGTACTGCGGGATCACCTTTTCCAGATTGCCTTCCGATTCCTTGGAGCGGTCTTCCAGCGCCAGCGCGAAGGCGTGCATCCTGACGGCCAGTTGCATGAACGGGTCGTCCGACTTCTCCAGGGTGGCGGCATCGGCGTCCAGCAGCGCCAGGCGCATGGCCGTGTCACCCAGCTTGCTCTGCTGGTACAGCGCGGGCAGGTCGGCCACCGACGGCAGCAGCGCATCCAGGCCCTGCGGGCGGAATGCCGCCGGCAGCTTCACATAGCGCTGCAGGCCGGCCGTGAAGCGGGCCTGGTCCACGCTGCCCACGTACGACTGTTCCAGGCGCGTCAGGCGTGCCTTGATCATGGCGAGGTCGCGCTGCTGGTAGCCCGACTCGCGCTCCGCATCCGGCTTCCTGCGTTCCAGCGCCAGGCGGTACAGCGTGCGCGCGGACTTGAACAGGTCGGAATTGGTTGCCACGTTCCAGGCGAAGGTCTGCTGTTCCAGCGCCATGTCGGCGGCGATTGCCGCATCCAGTTCGGACAACATGGCCCGGGAGACGTTCGGCTGCCTGCCATACCACGAACGGAACTCGGCATCCTGCACATCCTTGATGGCAGCGATATCCTTGCGCGCGAAGCCGTCCAGCAGGCCCTGGGTCTTCTTCATGCGGTTGTTGATCGACTTCACGACCGACGCGTAGCGCACTTCGTCGTTCTTGCTGTTCTTCGTGGCCGCGGCGATCGTGTCCAGGTCGGCCTGGTATTCGGCCACGATGGCCGGGTACGAGGTGTCGCGCGCGAAGCGGATTTCGGCCGGCAGCTTGTAGCGGCTGGTGCGGCCCGGATAGCCGGCCAGCAGGATCGGATCGCCGGCCTTCAGGCCCTCGGCCGACACCACCAGGAAGTCCTTCGATTTATACGGCACGTTGTCGGGTGAAGGATCGGCCGGGCGGCCGTCCTTGCCCACGTAGGCGCGCAGGAACGAATAGTCGCCGGTGTGGCGCGGCCACTCGTAGTTGTCGATATCGCCGCCGTAGTTGCCGATCATGTCGGCCGGCGCGTAGACGAGGCGCACGTCGCGGATCATCATCTGGCGGATGCGGTAGTACTCCAGGCCCCGGTGGAACGCCGGCACGGAGCAGCGGTACGATTTATCCGTCTCGCACTCTGCGATCAGCTGCTTGACGCGGCGCTCGATCTGCTCGTGGCGCGCCTTGCCGCCCACGTTCTCCAGCCCTTCCAGCACGCGGCCAGTCACGTTCTCGACCTTCTCGGTGACGTACACCAGCGCGTTCGGACCGCCAGGCAGCTCCTCCGCGCGGGTCTTGGCCAGGAAGCCGTCGGCGATGTAGTTCTTCTCGGCCGTGGAGTTGCGCTGGATCGAGCCATAGGCGCAGTGGTGGTTGGTGACCACCAGGCCATCGGGCGACACGAACGAAGCGGAGCAGCCGCCCAGCGACACGATGGCGCTCATCGGATGCTTCGTCAGGTCGGCAATCTGTTCGGCGGGAATCTGGATGCCGACACGCTTCAATTCCGATTTCAGTTGCGGCAGCTGGTGGGGTTGCCACTGGCCTTCGTCGCCGTGTGCGACGCCGAAGGCGGCCAGCAGAGCGGCCGGCAGTACGAGTTTTTTGAACAAGGTATGTTCCCCTGGGTTGATGAAAAGCCGGGGAAGTATAGGTAAAAAAACGAGTGACAGGCTCCGATTTTTAGGAAACATTTCAAAAAAACCGGTGCCTGTCACCGCGTTTCGGGAAATGTTGCAAGAAAACCGGTGCCTGTGACCGGGGTTCGGTTTTTCTGCATGCGTACCTCTCACGCATCACGTTGCCGCAAACGGTTCAGGGCAAGCCGCAACGCCGCAGACAGTACGCGTTGTACGGCAAGGCGTTGCGGCGCAGGCATGGACCGTTTACGGCAGCGAACTCCGCCAGCCGCCGCCGAGGGATTGGATGAGCGCGACGGCCGTGGTTTGGCGGTCGGCCTGCACCTGGATCAGGGCGCGGCGGGCGGACAGTGCGGTGACTTGGGCGCTGACGACTTCCGTGTAGTTCACCTGCCCTGCCCGGTAGCGGTTTTCCATCTGCTGCTCCACCTGGTCGGCCGCTTCGGAAGCCTGGCGGCGCAGTTCCTGCTGCTCGGCCAGGGCGCGGGTGGCCGCCAGCTGGTCTTCCACGTCGGCGAAGGCTTCGAGCACTGTCTGGCGGTAGCTGGCGATCGCCGCGTCGCGGGCCGCCCTGGTCTGCTCGACGCGGGCGGCGATGGCACCGGCGTCGAAGATCGATTGGGCCGCCGACAGGCCGAGCGACCACAGGCTGTTCGAGGCACTGAACAGCCCGCCCACCCGGCTGTTGCCATACCCGTAAGAGGCCGAAAGGTTCAGCGAGGGGAAGTACGCCGAGCGGGCAATGCCGATGTCCTCGTTGGCCGCGGCCACGGCGCGCTCGGCGGCGGCGATGTCGGGCCGGCGCTGCAACAGTGTCGACGGCACGCCCAGCGGCACTTCCGGCACGACGATGCTCCACGACACCGGCGCCAGCGAGAATTCGGCCGGCGCCTTGCCCAGCAGGACGGCGATCGCATGTTCATATACGGCGCGCTGGCGCACCACCGTCAACAGTTCGGCGCGCGCGTTGAACAACTGCGTCTGTGCCTGCAGCAGGTCCGATTTCGCCGTCACGCCCGCATTCACGCGGTTCTGCGTGATCTGCAGCACCCTTTCATACCCCTGGATCGTCGTGTCGAGGATCTGCTTTTCCACGTCGGCCTGGCGCAGGCCGACGTAGTTGGCCACCAGCTCGCCCTGGGCGGACAGCCGGGCCGCCGCCAGGTCGGCCGCGCTGGCCTGGGCGCTCGCCTGCGCGCCCGTCACGCCGGCGCGCAGGCTGCCCCACAGGTCGGGTTCCCAGCTGCCGCCGATATCGACGCGGTAGTTGTTCGATGGGCGCGTGTCGCCGCCGCCGGAGCGCGTGCCGGAGCCGTTCAGCGACACGGTGGGGAACAGCGCCGCGCGCTGCTCGGCGACCACGGCGCGCGCCTGCGCATAGCGCGCCGCGGCCAGCGCCACGTTCTGGTTGTTCACCTCGACCGCGGCGGCCAGCTCGTCGAGGATCGGATCGCCGAACAGCTTCCACCACGGTCCCCGCTCCAGCGCGTCGGCCGGCGCGGCCGGCGTCCAGCCTTCGGCTTCCTTGAAGGTGGCGGGCGATGCCGCCGTCGGCACCTCGTACTTCGGGCCGACGGCGCAGCCGCACAGCGCGGCGGCCAGGGCAATGGCGGACAGGCGATACATCTTGGTTGTCTTCATGTGGTCAGGGGCTCGACGCCGGCGGCGCGGCTCAGGTTGCGTTCTTCGGGATTGCGGGTGCGCAGCTTGTCCAGCAGGATGTAGACGACCGGCGTCGTCAGCAGCGTGAGCAGCTGGCTGGCGATCAGGCCGCCGATGATGGCGATGCCCAGCGGCTGGCGCAGCTCGGAGCCTTCGCCGAAGCCGATTGCCAGCGGCAGCGCGCCCAGCGCGGCGGCCAGCGTCGTCATCAGGATGGGGCGGAAGCGCAGCAGGCATGCTTCGCGCACCGCTTCCACGGCAGTCAGCCCGCGGGCCCGCTCCGCCTCCAGCGCGAAGTCGATGATCAGGATGGCGTTCTTCTTCACGATGCCGATCAGGAGGAACACGCCGATCAGCGCGATGACGGAAAACTCCATGCGGAACAGCAGCAGTGCCAGCACCGCGCCCACGCCCGCCGAGGGCAAGGTGGACAGCACAGTCACCGGGTGCACCAGGCTTTCATACAGGATGCCCAGCACGATGTAGATGACGACGATCGCGGCCAGGATCAGCAGCGGCTGCTGCCGGTTCGATTCTTCCGCCTGTTTCGCCTGCCCTTCGAAGCTGCCGCGCACATTGTTCGGCATGGCGATATCGGCCTCGGCCCCCTTCACCGCCTCCTGCGCCTGGCTCAGCGTGTATCCCTCGGCCAGGTTGAACGAGATGGTCGTTGCCAGCTCGCCATCCTGGTGATTGACCGAGGTCGGCGTTGCGCTCTCCGCGAACGAGGCGATGCCGGACAGCGGCACCATCGCCGCACGCGCGGTGGACAATGCCGAGCCGGTCGACGTATCGCGCTGGCCCTGCGCATTGTTCGTGGCGGCATTGGTGCCGCCCGACGCGGACGCCGTATCCGTGCTGTCGGTCGACGTGGCCGCCTTGCTCGGCACGTACACATCGCGCAGCGCCTCGGGACTCTGCGCATATTCCGGCGCCACTTCCATCACCACCTTGTACTGGTTCAGCTCATCGTAGATCGTGGCTACCTGCCGCTGGCCGAAGGCGTTGTACAGCGCATTGGTGACGTCGCGCGCGCTCATGCCGAAGCGCGCCGTGGTCTCCTTGTCGATCGTCACAAAGGTTTCCACGCCATTGTCCTGCTGGTCGGTGTCCACGTCCGTCAGCTCCGGCGAATTTTTCATGGCATCGGCCAGCTTCATCGCCCAGTTCTTCAGGTCCTCGCGGTTATCGCTCTTCAGGGTGTACTGGTAGGTGGAATTGCTGGACCGGCCGCCCATCCGCAAGTCCTGCACCGGATTCAGGAACAGTTGCACACCCGTCACCTTGGCCAGTTGCGGCCGCAGCCGGTCGATCACCGCCTGCCCGGCCACGTCGCGCTCGTCGGCCGGCTTCAGGTTGACGAACATGAAGCCGCCGCCCGCGCGCGAACCGCCGGTAAAACCGACCACGGTATCGACAGCCGGGTCCTTGCGGATGATGTCCACCAGCTGGCGCAGCTTCTGCTGCATGGCCTGGAACGAGATGCTCTGGTCGGCGCGGATGCCGCCGTTGATCTGGCCCGTGTCCTGGCGGGGAAAGAAGCCCTTCGGCGCGGCGGCGAACAGGTACACGTTCAGCGCCACCACGAAGGCCAGGATCAGCATCACCAGGCCCACGCTGTGCAGCGCCCAGTCCAGCGCGTGCGCGTACACGCGCTGCATCCAGTTGAAGCCGGCTTCGAAGGCGCGCGAGATGCGGCCCGGCGGCCTGCGGTCCTTCTCCGAACGAAGGAGCCAGGCGCACATCATCGGCGTGGTCGTCAGCGAAATCACCAGCGAGATCATGACGGCGGCCGACAGCGTGACGGCGAATTCGCGGAACAGCCGCCCCACCTGCCCGCCCATGAACAGCAAGGGAATGAACACGGCGATCAGCGACAGGCTGATCGACAGCACGGTGAAGCCCACCTCCTTCGCGCCCAGCAGCGCCGCCTTGAAGCGGTCCATGCCGTTCTCGACGTGCCGCGCGGTGTTTTCCAGCACCACGATCGCGTCGTCGACGACGAAGCCGGTGGCCACCGTGAGCGCCATCAGCGACAGGTTGTTGAGCGAAAAGCCCAGCATGTACATCACGCCGAAGGTACCCAGCAGCGACACGACGGTGGCGATGGCGGGAATGACCGTGGCGCGCACGCTGCGCAGGAAGGCGCTGACCACCAGCACCACGAGGATGACGGAGAGGATCAGCGTGAATTCGACTTCGTGCAGCGACGAGCGGATCGACGTGGTGCTGTCCGACGCGACGGACACGGTAATGTCCTGCGGTAGCTGGGCGCGCAATTGGGGCAGCAGCGCGCGCACGCTGTCCACCGTTTCGATGATGTTGGCGCCCGGCTGGCGCGTGATCAGCACGATCACGGCCGGCTGGCCGTTGAAGAGGCCCAGGGTGTTCTTGTTCTCCGGGCCATCTTCCACGGTGGCCACGTCGCTCAGGCGGATCGCGGCATTGTCGCGCCAGGCGACGACCAGGTCCTTGTAGTCCGCCGCCGTGCGCCCTCCCGTCGCCGTGCCGGGCGCCGAGTAGATCTGCAGCCGCCGGCCTTCGCTCTCGATCGCGCCGCGCGGGCGGTTGGCATTGGTGGCCTGGATCGCGGCCCGCACGTCCTCGGTCGACACGCCGTACTGGTTCAGCGCGAACGGCAGCAGTTCGATGCGCACGGCCGGCAGCGAGCCGCCGCCGATTTCCACATCGCCCACGCCCTTCACCTGCGCGAGCTTCTGCTGCACGATGTTCGATACGGCTTCATAGATCTGGCCCGGCCGGCGCGTGGGCGACGTGAGCGCGAGGATGATCACCGGCGAATCCGACGGGTTCATCTTGCGATAGGTCGGATTGCTCTTCAGCGTGGCCGGCAGGTCGGCGCGCGAGGCATTGATGGCCGCCTGCACTTCGCGGGCGGCGGCATCGATCTTGCGGTTCAGGTCGAACTGCAGGTTGATCCGCGTCGAGCCGGAAGACGACTGCGATGTCATCTCGTTGACGCCCGCGATCACGCCGAGCCTGCGCTCGAGCGGCGTGGCCACGCTGCTGGCCATCGTGTCCGGGCTGGCGCCAGGCAGGTTGGCGGAGACCGAGATCGCCGGAAAGTCCACCTGCGGCAGCGGCGAGACCGGCAGCACGAAGAACGCGGCAATGCCGGCCAGCGCCAGGCCGATCGTCAGGAGGACGGTGGCGATCGGGCGCCGGACGAACGGTTCGGACAGGTTCACGATGCCTCCGGGCTCTTGGCGCCGGCGCCGAGGCCGGGCTTCTTCCCGAAGCGCTGGCCGAGCCGGTCGAACGCCAGGTAGATCACGGGCGTGGTGTACAGGGTCAGCAGCTGGCTCACCAGCAACCCGCCGAAGATGGCGAGGCCCAGCGGCCGGCGCAGCTCGGCGCCCTCGCCCCAGCCGAACATCAGCGGCACGGCGGCGAACAGCGCGGCCAGCGTCGTCATCAGGATCGGCCGGAAGCGCAGCAGCGCGGCCTGGTGGATCGCTTCCCGCGGCGGGCGGCCTTCATCGCGCTCGGCCTCGATGGCGAAGTCGATCATCATGATGGCGTTCTTCTTCACGATGCCGATCAGCAGGATGATGCCGATGATGCCGATCACGCCCAGGTCCTGGCCGGACACCATCAGCGCCAGCAAGGCGCCCACCCCTGCCGACGGCAGCGTCGACAGGATCGTCAGCGGGTGGATATAGCTTTCGTACAGCACGCCCAGCACGATGTACACGCATACGACGGCGGCGAGGATCAGCCACAGCTGGTTCGTCAGCGAAGCCTGGTAGGCGCCGGCGGCGCCCAGGAACGTCATCGTCACGGAGCCGGGCAGGCCGATCTCGGCCGCCGCTTCCCTGATCGCGTCCACGGCGCGGCCCAGCGACACGCCGTCAGCCGTATCGAAACCCAGCGTGGTGGCCGGATACTGCGCCACGTGGGTGATCTGCAGTGGCGCCGGCGCCTCGGTGATGGTCGCCACGGCGGACAGCGGCGTGGGCTTGCCGCCGCCGGTGCGGATCTGCAAGTCGCCCAGCGATTGCGGCGTGGACAGCATGCCCGGCGCCGCCTCCAGGATCACGCGGTACTGGTTCGTCTCGGTGAAGATGGTCGAGACGATGCGCTGTCCGAACGCGCTGTACAGCGCATCGTCGATGGCCGAGGCCGTGATCGACAAGCGTGAAGCCGTGTCGCGGTCGATGCTGATGTAGGCGGCGGCGCCGGTGGCGCCGGCGTCGGACACCACGTTGCGCAACTGCTCCTTCCTTGCCATCTGCACGGCAAGCTTGTTCGCCCATTCGTTGACGGTGGCCGTGTCGGCGCCCTCGAGCGACACGCGGAACTGCGTGGGACCCGTTTCCGCGTCGATCGTCAGATCCTGTGTCGGCTGCAGGTAGATGCGCACGCCCGGCACCTCGGCCACGCGCTGGCGCAGGCGGTTCATCAGCGCGTCCTGGTCGCCCCGGTCTTCCTTCAGGTTGATCAGCATGCGGCCGGTGTGCAGCATCGTGTTGTTGGCGGCATCCACGCCCACGATGGAACTGAGCGACTGCACTTCCGGGTCTTCCAGGATCGCCGCGGCGGCCTGCTTCTGCAGCTCGGCCATGCGGCTGTACGACACGGCCTGCGCCGTCTCGATGCGCGCCTGCAGCTGGCCCGTGTCCTGCGTGGGGAACAGGCCTTTCGGGATCAGGATGTACAGCACCACGGTGAGCACCAGCGTGGCCAGCGCCACGACCAGCGTCAGGCCCTGGCGCAGCAGCACCCACTGCAGGGAGCGGTCATAGTGGAAGATGACGCGGTCGAAGAAATGCTGCACGCGGCCGCCGAAGCTCTTCGGGTCGTCGTTCTTGTGCGAGGTGAGCCAGCGCGCCGACATCATCGGCACCAGGGTCAGCGACACCACGGCCGAGATCAGGATCGTGATCGACAGCGTGACGGCGAATTCGCGGAACAGGCGGCCCACGACGTCGCCCATGAACAGCAGAGGAATCAGCACCGCGATCAGCGAGACCGTCAGCGAGATGATGGTGAAGCCGATCTGCTTCGCGCCCTTCAGGGCGGCGGCCATCGGCGTTTCGCCTTCCTCGATGTAGCGGGCGATGTTTTCGATCATCACGATCGCATCGTCCACCACGAAGCCGGTGGCGATGGTCAGCGCCATCAGCGACAGGTTGTTCAGGCTGTAGCCCATCAGGTACATCACGCCGCAGGTGCCGATCAGCGAAATCGGCACGGCCAGGCTGGCGATCACCGTCGCGCGCACGCTGTGCAGGAACAGGAAGATCACCAGCACCACCAGCACCACGGCCAGCACCAGCTCCAGCTGCACGTGATGCACGGAGCCGCGGATGCCCGTGGTGCGGTCGGACAGCACGTCCACGCGCAGCGCGGTCGGCAGGCCGGCCTGCAGCTCGGGCAGGCGCTCCTTGATCGCATCGACGGTGGCGATCACGTTGGCGCCCGGCTGGCGCTGCACGTTCAGGATGATGGCCGGCTTCATGTTCGCCCAGGCGCCCAGCTTGACGTTTTCGGCCGAGTCGACCACGCGCGCCACGTCCGTCAGCCGCACCGGCGCGCCGTTCTTGTAGGCGACGATCAGGCTCTTATAGTCGTTGGCCGTGAGCAGCTGGTCGTTGGCGTTGATCGTGAAGGCTCGCGTGGGGCCGTCGAACGAGCCCTTGGCGCTGTTGGCGTTCGCGTTCGAGATCGCGGTGCGCAGCGTGTCGAGGCCCAGGCCGTAGCTGGCCAGCGCCAGCGTATCGGCCTGGATGCGCACGGCCGGGCGCTGGCCGCCGGACAGGCTGACCAGGCCCACGCCCGACACCTGGCTGATCTTCAGGGCCAGGCGCGTGTTGACGATGTTCTGCACTTCCGTCAGCGGCATCGTGTCCGACGTGATCGCCAGGGTCAGCACCGGGGCGTCCGCCGGATTGACCTTGGCGTACACGGGCGGAGCCGGCAGGTCGGTCGGCAACAGCGACCCGCCCGCGTTGATGGCGGCCTGCACTTCCTGCTCGGCCACGTCGAGCGTCTGGCCCAGGCCGAACTGCAGCGTGATGATCGAAACCCCCGCCGCGCTGGTGGAACTCATGCGCTGCAGGCCCGACATCTGGCCAAACTGGCGCTCCAGCGGGGCCGTCACCGTCTGCGCCATCACTTCCGGGCTGGCACCCGGATACAGCGTCTGCACCTGGAGCGTGGGGAAATCGACTTGCGGCAACGCCGACAGCGGCAGGAACTTGAACCCCACCAGGCCCGCCAGCATGATCGCCAGCATCAGCAGCGATGTGGCGACCGGGCGGCGGATGAATGGTGCCGATGGACTCATCGCGCGGCTGCCGGCTGCTCGCGGCGCTCATTGCCCCGCTCATTGTTGCGCTGGCCGCCCACGCCAGGCGCCGTTTCCTGCGCATCGGCGGCGCTCGGCGCGCTGCGGCCGCCCGCTTCCGGCATGGCGCGTTCGGGCGCCTCGCCCTGCTCGGCGCGGCGGGCCGGCATCTTCGCCGCGTCGCTGCCCACGGCGCCCGCCGCCACGTCCGGCGCGGCTGCCGGGCGGTTGTCCGCCTGGCGCCCCTGGCCGCGTGGGCCTTGCTTATCCCCCGGCAGCATGACCTTCGCGCCCTCCTTCAGCCGGTCGGCGCCTTCGGTGATCACGCGCTCGCCCACCTTCAGGCCGGAAACGACCTGCACCTTGTCCACGGTGGCCTGGCCGCGCTTCACGGGCCGCATCGTCACCGTGCGGTCGTTCTTCAGCAACCAGACGTAGTCGCCGTCGGTGCCGTGGCGCAGCGCCGTCACCGGCACCAGCACGGCGTTCCTGATCGTGCGCATTTCCAGCCGCACGTTGACGAACTGGCTGGGGAACAGCGTCATCCTGTCGTTGTCGAAGCGCGCCTTGGCCATCACGGTGCCCGTCGACGTGTCGGCCTGATTGTCCAGCGCGGCGAAGCGGCCGGTGGCCAGCACCTCGGTGCGGGTGCGGTCATAGGCCTGGGCGGCCAGCGCGGCACCGGTCGATGCGCGGCTCATGATGTCCGGCACGCGGTCTTGCGGCACGGCGAATTCCACGTCGATGGGCGACTGCTGGGTGATCACGGCGATGCCGTTGGCATCGCTGCTCGACACCAGGTTGCCCACGTCGACCACGCGCAGGCCCACGCGGCCGCTGATCGGGGCAACCACCTTGGTGTAGCCCAGGTTCAGGCGCGCCGTGCCTTCCGCGGCGCGGTCCGTCATCACCGTGCCTTCCAGCTGCTTGACGAGGGCGGCCTGGGTGTCGACGTCCTGCCGGGCGATCGAGTCCTGCGACAGCAGCGTGCGGTAGCGTTCCAGCGTCAGCCGCGCATTCTCCAGCTGGGCCTCGTCGCGCTGGCGCTGGCCGGTGGCCTGCATCAGCGCCATCTCGAACTGGCGCGGATCGATCTGGGCCAGCACCTGGCCGGCCTTGACCAGCTGGCCCTCCTTGAACAGCACCTTCTGCAGGATGCCGGACACCTGCGGCCGCACCGTCGTGGTCGCCGCCGCCGTCACGGTGCCCAGGGCATCGAGGGTCACCGGCAGGTCGGCCTGCTCGGCCGTGGCCACGCCCACCGTCGTCGCCATGCCGCCGCGCCGGCCACCCGGCCCACCCGGCCCGCCCGGCCCGCCGGGGCCGCCCATGCCTGGCCCGCCCGGCCCGCCTTCCACGGGCCGGTGCGTCAGGTACCATGCCAGTCCGCCCATGGCGGCGATGGCGAGAACGGCGATGATGGTTCCGAGGATGCGGGTACGGCGGCGGGGTTTGTTCGAAGGGGTCGTGGGCGCTGCTGGCGACGTCATCGCTGATCCTTGTTGACTGTTCAGTAGAGTAACTATGCTTATCAAATCGACTCTAACACAGCGGATTCGGCGGTTTGTTTCGCTTTGCTTACATTTACACCCCGATACAGTGGGATACGTGGACCGCAACGGGAGACGCGCGTCGGGAAGGCTGAACTGGCGGGGAATGCGCGGCGCGAACCGCGCCGGCAGGTCGTTACAAACTGGCTACAAATCTCCGCGCAGCGCTCAGGCAGGCGCGAAGAGATGGGTGTACGGTTGCGGCGTGGCGCCCGCCATCACGGCCTTGGTGAACGCGCTGCCCATCTGCGTGAGCGCCTGCTGGTGGGCGCCGACGATGTCGGCGAACGAGCGCTGCTGGATCTCGACGGCGTTCCTTGCCAGCGCGGCCATGCAATCCTGCGCCGCGTTGACGATGGCGCGCGCCGCGTGCTCCTGCACGATGCGCGTCGAGCTCATCCACAGTTCCTGGGCACTCGACTGGAATGAATGGGTGTAGACATTGCCGAGCTGCGCCATGATGTTCAGGAAGTCGGCGCCCTGGCCTGGCGCCTGGGGTGGGTAAGTGGTCATCGCAATTCCTATCGGGTTGGCGGCTGGGCGTCGTGCAACGCTGCAGCGGGGGTTGTGCGGCGCAAGTTGTGCGGCGCAACCAGAATAGGCCCCCGCTCGCCGGGCGGTCAAGCGAATTCCGCCTGCGGGGCGAGTAAAACGGCGCTTTGCACTTGCAGCAAAATAGCGACGGCGCCGACCCGATGATGCGGCGCCGCCGCCAGGTCAGCCGTACAGCGTTTCCAGCGTGGTCGACATGGTACCGATCAGCGCCATCTTTTCCGGGCTGTCGGCAAAAGCAAGTGCCACGTCGCCGCGATCGAGCGCACCGTTTGCCAGCAGATCCGTCCAGTACTGCGCCTCGCCGGCGCCGGCTTCGCGGTGCAGCGCGGTGCGGTACAGCGCTGCCGTGAATTCGGCATCGTCGAGCGCGCCATACCAGCCGCTGCCTTCCGTGCCAGCAACGAACGCGTCGGCGATCCCCGCCATCGAATTGCCCGCCCCGTGGACGCCGATCCACCAGTTCAGGCCGCCCTCGTCCGGCGCCCGGTCGAACAGGGCGCTGTACAGCCGCACCAGGGTGGCCACGTCGGTGGCACCGAAGGCGACGTCGGCCGGCATCGCCAGCTTTTCCGGGGAGTCGGCCAGTGCCAGTGCCACCTCGCCCCGTGTCGCGCCATCGGCCAGCCGGTCCCCCCAGAACTGCAAGCCGCCTTCGTCCGCCGCGCGGTCGAGCACGCGGTGGTACAGCTGGGCGACGAAAGCCGTGTCGTCCAGCGTGGCGCCGGCGTCATCCTGCGCGTACAGCACGCCGGCCAACTGCTTCAGGGACGCGCCCGCAGCGACCGTCGCGGCCAACGCATCGACCGTCGCTACGCCGGCCCGCGCGCCGGTCAGTGCCTCGAACACGCGCGCGACGCTGCCGGCAACCGACGTGTCGCCCCTCAGGAAGCGCAGCGTCTCCACATCGGCCAGCACGTCGATGCCGTCGATGCCGCCATCGCGGTGAGTCGCCATGAGAGCGCCATCGACCACGCGCAGGCTGTAATCGGCACGCCCGGCCCCGGTCATCAGAGCGATATCGGCACCGCTGCCGCCGTCGAGCGTGTCGTTACCCGTCCCGCCGTAGACAATATCGTTTCCTTCCTCGCCGAAGACATGGTCGCTGCTCCCGGCGCTGCGCAAGATATCGTCGCCCGCGCCACCGTGCAGCACATCGTCCCTCTCGCCCAGCGTGATCTGCTGGGCGCTGGCATCCCCCCACACGAGCCGCGTCGCGCCATTGCCGACGATGCGCACGGCGCCGACCACGACAGCGAATTCGACATCGTCCAGGGCGATGGTCGAGCCCGCCGGCAAGGCGCGGGCATCGACCACCACCGCCTTGGGGACGTGACCGAACCCGTACCCGCCGACGATGCGCAGTTCACTGGGCACGGCGTTCGCCGCCGCGATGGGCACGATGGTACGCACCAGCAGCGGCGCGTCGCCATCGAGCGTGCCGATGAAGGCGCTGCCCGCTCCCGTCAGCCGCGCCTGGTCGGCCGAACCGTCGGCCGTGTGGGCGCGGATCGCCTCCACCAGGTCGGCCAGCGCCGCGGGGCGCAGCGTGGCGGTGCCGCTGGACTTCAGTCCGAAGCCGACCGGCACTTGCGCCGTCAGCAGGCTTACCAAGTTGCCGTCGTCTGCCAGCGAAATGTCGGCCGCGTCGATGGCGCCGATCCGCTCCTCGCGCTCCGGCACCACGATTGGAATCGTCAGCACGTGCCTTGGAGCGGCACCATTCGGGCCCGTATCGATGTGCACCAGCACGCCGTCCGTCAGCGTAGTGTAGCCATACACCTGTTCAAAGGGAGGCGTGGCGTTGAACACGGGAGCGGCGGCCAGCGTGGCCGCATCGTTGCCGGCGCCGTCCTGGATTGCCCGCGCATCGTCCCCGCTGGTCGGGTCGGTATAGGCTACCGTCACGGCCTGCTGGTGCAGCACCGCCGTCTCGAGCGTCAGCGTGACCGTGCGCGCGGCGGCATCGACGGCGACCGACGTCACGCCCAATTCCGCCCCGTTCACTTTCACCGTGAAGGCGCCCGGTGCCGGCACCTGCCCGGCGTCGAGCTGGCCGGCATCGCCATAGGTCATCACCAGCGTGCGGCCAAGGACGGCGGCCGTCAGAAAGTCCGGCGCGCCGGTGTCGGGCGCGCTGCCGTCGACCAGCACGCCAGCCAGCGCCGGCTGGTGCCCGGCCAGCGCAAGAATGGCGTCGTTGCCGTCCAGGTCGCGAATGCTGGCGTTGTACACGTCGAGCTCCCCCAGGATGATGCCGCTGGCATCCGCGTCGCCCGCCTGCACGACATAGCGGTAGGTCAGCGAATTGGCGGTGGCTGCAACCAGCTTCGCCTCGCGCAGCGTCGCACCGATCACCAGCCCCAGCGTGCCCCCGTCGCCGCTGACGGCGATGTCCTCGTCGAAGGTGATGGTGAAGTCGAGGTGCTGCCCGATCGTGTAGGTGCCGGCGGACGGCACGGCGACCGGGCCGGAAACCTTCGGGCCGCGCGCATCGACCGCAACGCCCTCCAGCGGCGGCAGGTGCGCGGCCAGCGACAACGTGGCGTCGTTGCCCGCCGTATCCTTCAGCGTGGCCCCCCCGGCCGTAAGGGCCCCGACGGCGACGGCGCCGGCGTCGCCCGGTGCCACCACATACAGGAACACCAGTTCCGTGGGACCGCTACCGCTCCAGTAGTTCGCGTGGACCGTTTGGCCGCCGATCGCCAGCGCCAGCCGCGGAATGCCATAGGCGGTGTCGACGATCACCGCTTCGTCCAGCGTGACCGTGAAGTCCAGGAGTTCGCCTGCCTTGTAGGTTCCGGGTGTCGGCGCGGTGACCGCCGTCACGGCGGGCGCCAGGCGATCGATCGCCTGCGCCTGGCCGGCCGTGAAACCGGCGGTGATCGCATTGCCACCCAGGTCGGCGATGCCGGTACCCGCATCCTTCAGGTCGAGGCGCAAGGTGCCGTCGCCCGACAGGCCGCCGACCGTGACCGTCCAGGTGCTGCTGTCGACGGCGGTGACCGACGCGACCCGGCCCGCCGCGGAGCCGGTCGACGTTACGGTGAAGTCGTCCGCGTCGATGCCGGTCGCGCTTTCGGACAGCGTGACGGTGTAGGAAACCGACGCCTGCGTGACCTGCGCCACCGCGATCGCCTGCACCACCGGTGCGACGGCATCGACCAGCACGGCCGACGTATCGCCGACGCCACGCAGCGTGAGATCGGCATCGTTGCCGGCGGCGTCACGGATCGTGCCGCCGTTCAGCGCGAGAGCGGTAACGGCGATGCCGTTCACATCGCCGTGCCCGGCGTCGACGACCAGCCGGAAGGTCAGGGTCGCGCTGCCGCTGCCCCCCACGTATTGCGCTTGCACTGTCTGGCTGCCGATCGTCACGGCCAGCGTTGGCGTGCCGCCGGCCGTATCCACCATCACCACTTCGTCGAGGCCGACCGTGAAAGCGAGCTCGTCGCCGACACCATAGGTTTGCGCCACTGGCACGCCGACCGTTCCCATCATCGGTTCCGTGTCGTCCGGTTCGCCCGGAACGGTGACCTGAACCGCGCCCGGACCGACGATCTCCAGGTAGGCAGTGCCGACGGTTTCGGGGTCATAGGTCGAAATGACCGCCACGTAGGTGTGCCCCCCGATCAGCTGCATCCCAGGCAAGTGCGAAAGCCAGTTGATGCTGCCGTAGATGTAGCCTTCGTGATCGATCTGCTCGTTGAATGCGATGATGTTGACGAGCGGATTCTCGGGATCGAAGGTGGTGTCGTACAGCCAGAGTTGCGAGTCCTTCTCCAGCCCCCAGTACGTCGCGATATACAGGTCGTCGGAGTCGGTGACGGTGATGTCGTAGCTGCCCGTCACGCTGGGACGCAGCACGCGCGTCGTATAGTTGACCCACTCGTCACGCCTGCTCTGGTCGACCTCCAGGATATCGGCCGCGGTGGCGATCATCGAATAGAAGGGGTCCCAGTTGTGGCCGGGCACTTCGTAGGGCAGCTGGGGACGGAGGAACTTGTGTGCCAGCGACACGACAGCGTCGAACTTGGTCGTTACGGAACTCATCGCGCTTTCCCAACAGTAATTTGTGGAGATCACATGATGCCTACCGGCCTCATTCGGCAATTGCCCCGCATCAACAAGCTGGATGAACGCGCCGCGCGCGTGGCGGCTGCACGACAGTTGGGGGAATCAGTTGCACGGGCGGCGTTGTGCCGCCGCGGTGTCGCGCTGTCACGATATGGGAAGTCGGCTGACCCGGGAGGGGGTCAGTCCGCGACATCCTGCTCCGGCAGCCACTGGGCCAGGTGCAGCAGCACGCCGGCCGGATCCCATACATAGGTGACCAGCGCGCCGTAGCTCTCGCGCTTGGGCGGCGCCACGCGCGCGCCGGGGAAACGGCCCGTTGCCAGCAGCGCCCTCACCTGTTCATGGGCGCCGTGGGCATCGGCCACGGTCACATGCAGCATCGTATTGTCGACCCATTCCTTGGAATAGTAGTCCTGCAGGTAGAAGCGGTGACCGCCATTGGCCAGCAGCGCCAGCTTGTCGTCGTCGTACTCGACCGCCCAGCCCAACGCCGCGTAGAAGGCCTTCGACAGGGCGAAGTCGGCGGCCCCGACAAAGGGCCGCACGTCGCCGACGCGCAGGTCGACCGTCATTGCGGCACGCCGCACAGGCAGTGGGTGAGCGCCATGAACGGCTTTCTCTGCGCCGTCATCTCGTTCAGCCAGTTCAACTCCCTGGCGACCTGCCCGGCCACGCCGGCGGGGATGCCGCTCGGCGCAAGCACGGTGCCCAGCTGGCGGGCGACGGCCGCATCGACCAGGTCGCTGACGGCTTGCGGCGCGCCGAAGAAATCGAGCAGCTTGTCGAAGCGCGTGGTTTCGCGCTCGATGTAGACGATGCGCGGATCGGCCCCCAGCTTGGCGCGGCGCGCGGCGGAGCGCACCGCGTCGTTGAAGCTGCCCAAGGTGTCGACCAGGCCCCGTTCCTGCGCCTGGGCGCCGGTCCATACCCTGCCCTGCGCCACGGCGTCGATCTTCTCCGGCGTGCTCTTGCGCGCCTGCGCGGCCTTCGTGGTGAATTCCGCATACACGTGGTTGATCGATGCCTGCAACAGCTGGCCGAAGCGCGGGTCCATCGGCCGCGTGGGGTTGCCGGCGTCGCCCAGCCAGGTGGTCGGCTGGCCGCCGCTGTGGATGCCCAGCTTGTCCATCACCTTGTCGACGGTGGGGAACAGCGCGAACACGCCGATCGAGCCGGTGATCGTGGATGCGTCGGCGATCACTTCATCGGCCGACATCGAGATCCAGTAGCCGCCCGAAGCAGCCAAGTTGCCCATCGAGACGACGACCGGCTTGCCGGCCGCGCGCGTGAGTTCGAGCTCGCGGCGGATCAGTTCCGACCCGAAGGCGCTGCCGCCGGGCGAATCGACGCGCAGCACGATGGCCTTCACGCTGTCGTCCTCGCGCGCCATGCGGATCAGGTTCGACGTGGACAGGCCGCCGATCGAGCCCGGCGCGGCGATGCCGTCGCCGATCTCGCCCACGGCCATCACCACGCCGATGGCGTCGCCGGTCAGCTTGGGTGCGATACGGGCCAGGTATTCATCGTGGGCGATCTGGCGGAACGATTTGTTCTGCGGGTCCGCCTCGCCGCGCTGCACCATCATGGCGCGGATCTCGTCGCGCGTCTTCAGGCCGTCGACCAGCTTCACCTGCAGCGCGAGCTTCGCCAGGTTGCCGCCGCTCTGCCCCACCAGCGCGGGCAGGTTCTCGATGCTGCGCGCGATCGTGCCCGGCTGCAGCTTGCGCGCCTGTTCCACGTCCTGCAGGTAGCGGCTCCACAGGTCGTTGTTCAGGTAAGCCTCCGCTTCCGCGGCGGCGGGCGACGGGCCGTTGGCCACCAGCGGTTCGGCGGCGCTCTTGAAGTTGCCGACCTTGAGCAGGTTGACGGTGACGCCCAGCTTGTCAAGCGCGTCCCGGTAGTAGGTGCGATACTTGCCGTAGCCGTCCAGGATCACGGTCCCCATCGGGTGCAGGTAAACCTCGCTCGCATGGGCGGCGATCTGGAACTGGCTCTGGTTGTAGTTCGAGCCCCAGGCCACCACCTTCTTGCCGGTGGCACGGAAGCGGTCGATGGCCGCGGCGATCTCCCGCTGCATGGCCGGGCCGCCGCCTTCCATCTCGTCGACCAGCAGCACGGCGCCGGCAATGCCCGGATCGCGGCCGGCATGGTCCAGCGCACGCAGCACGTCGCGCAGCTGGATATAGCGGCGCACGTTCTCGTCGCCCAGGTTGGCCAGCGCGGCAAGCTTGGCGCCGCCCGGCGCCTGCTCGACCAGCTGGCCGTTCAGGTTCAGCACCAGCATCGTCTTCTGGCCCAGCGGCTTGGCGCCGCCGCCGAAGATTGCATACAGCAAGGCGATCACGATCGCCAGGAAAATCAGGTTCATCACGGCGCGGCGGCTGGCATCGATGAAGCGCCAGGCACGGCCAAGGCCGCCACGCACATAGGAAAACACGGATCGGGACACGGGCAACTCCGGATAAATTGGTTGACGGGGTATAGGCGAGACTGTATCAGTTTGCAGCCACGGGGGCGCCACGTCTTTCAGGTGAGGAAATCGCCCACAGCCCGGCGAACACGAACAGGCCGTCGATCACCAGCAGTTCCAGCCCCAGCCGGTAGCTGCCGAAGAACACGTGCTGCCAGTGCTCCAGCAGCGCGCACAGCGCCGGGCCGGCGAGAACGACGACGGGCACCCAGCGGTCGGCCACCTGCCGGCGCGTCAGCAGCCCGAAGCCGAACAGGCCGAGCAGCGGGCCATATGTGTAGCCGGCCAGCTTGAGGATGACGCCTATCATGCTCGCGCTGTCGATCCACTTGAACACCATCACGAGCACGAGGAACAGCGCGCAGAAACCCAGGTGCACGCGGTGGCGCCAGCGCACCCGCTCGCGCTCGTTCAACGCGCGCCGCTGCACGCCCAGCAGGTCGATGCAGAACGACGAGGTGAGCGCCGTGATCGCACCGTCGGCGCTGGGGAACAGCGCCGACACGAGGGCCACGAAGAACACCAGCTGCATGGCGGCCGGCAGGTGTTCCATCACCACGGCCGGGAAGAGCTTGTCGCCGGTCGCCGTCACGCCGGCCTGCGGGGCGTACAGGTGCAGCAGGCCGCCCAAGAATAGGAAGGCGCCCAGCACGACCACCAGGATGAAGGTGAGCAGCACCATGTTCTTCTGCGCCCCGCCGAGGGTGCGCACGGAGATATTCTTCTGCATCATTTCCTGGTCCATCCCCGTCATGGCGATCGTGATGAAGGCGCCGGCCACAACTTGCTTCCAGAAGTAGCCGGGGCTGTCGACGTTGAAATCGAACACGCGCGACAGGCCCGCCGCTTCCATGCGCGCCAGGCTTTCCGCCATCGACAGGTCCATCGCATGCAGCAGGAACCACACGCAGGCCGCCAGGCCGGCCAGCATGCCGGTGGTCTGCAGCGTATCGGTCCACACGATCGTCTTCACGCCGCCCTCGTACGTGTAGAGCAGGATCATCAGCAGGATCACGAGGTTGGTGGCCCAGAACGGCACGCCGAGCCGGTCCAGTATGGTCGCTTGCAGGATGTTGACGACGAGGTACAGCCGCGCGGTGGCGCCGAGGGTGCGCGAGACGATGAAGAACGCGGCGCCGCTCTGGTAGGAACGGCGCCCCAGCCGCACGTCGAGGTAGTGATAGATCGACGTGAGCTTGAGCCGGTAGTACAGCGGCAGCAGCACGAAGGCCACGACCAGGTAGCCGATCACGTAGCCGAGCGTGATCTGCAGGTAGCCGAAGCCGTCGCGGCCCACGGCGCCCGGCACGCTGACGAAGGTGACGCCGGACAGCGTGGTACCCACCATGCCGAACGCGACGAGGCCCCAGTGCGAGCTCTTGTTACCGATGAAGAAGCTGGCATTGTCGGCATTGCGCGACGTTGCCCAGGCCACCGCCAGCAACAGGCCGAAATACGCGAAGATGACGAAAAACAGGAAAAACGGGGACATGCTCTTTACATCCAGGATATGAATCGGCAGCAATATACACCCGCGGCCGGGCTACAATCGGGCAAGCAACAGGAAGGATCACCATGTACAGTGCCGCCACCAGAGAATTCGCCCGCGCGCAGGAAGCGCTGATCGCCCCGCTCGAGGTGCGCGTCCATGCGCAGGCCGACGGCCGCGCCGAGGGCCGCGAGGAATGCATGCGCGACTATGCGCGCGTGCTGTATTCGGCATCGTTCCGCCGCCTGCAGGGCAAGATGCAGCTCCTGGGCGTGGATGCCGGCAACTTCAACCGCAACCGGCTCACGCACAGCCTCGAAGTGGCGCAGATCGCCCGCTCGATCGCCGCCGACCTGGGGCTGGAGCGCAGCGTGGTGGCCGAAACCTGCGCGCTGGCGCACGACCTGGGCAACCCGCCGTTCGGCCATCACGGCGAGCGCATCCTCGATGAACTAGGCCGCGACCATGGCGGCTTCGAGGGCAATGCGCAGGCGTTCCGCATCCTGCGCACGCTGGAAAAGAAGCACCACGCGTATGCCGGCCTGAACCTGACCGTGCGCACGCTGGCCGGCATCACCAAGTATTTTTATCGGCGCGCCGACAATCCGAGGAAATTCCTGTACGACGAGGACTTCCACTTCCTGTCCGGCGAGATGGCGCGGCGCGGCCTGGCCATCCGCAAGACGATCGATGCGCAGATCATGGACTTGTCCGACGAGATCGCCTACGCGGCGCACGACCTGGAAGACGCGATGAGCTTCGGCATCATCACCTGGGGCGAGATCCTGCACGAGTTCCGCATCAGCCGCGATTTCGCCGACGCCTTCGAACCGTTTTCGCGCATCGCCCATGGCGCCCACGAGGAGGCGTTGAAGAGCGAGGCGCAGGCCAGTTCCGAGGAATACTCGATCGTGCTGCGCAAGGAAATGACGTCGCAGATCGTGCACGAACTGTGCCGCGACATCACCGTTGTCGAGGGGGCGCATGGCCCGGAACTGGGCTACAGCACGATGGGGCCGCTCGCGCGCGGCTTGAAGAGCCTGCTGTGGAAGGCGATCCTGCGCAAGAAGGACGTGCAGCTGTACGAGAAGCGCGGCGAGAAGATCATCCGCGGCCTGTTCGAGGTGCTGACCGACCGCGCCTACAACCGCGACAACGTGCTGCTGCCGCCCGAGCTGCGCTGCCTGCGCGACTCCCGCGAACGCCTCGTGCTCGACTACCTCGCCGGCATGATGGACGTGAACGCCGCCGCCGAATACGAAAAATACTTCGGCAAGGGCAGCCTGGAGCGCATCTATGACTGATCGTTGCCCGAACACTGGTGACAGGCTCCGATTTCCAGGAAACGTTGCAAGAATATCGGAGCCTGTCACCGGTTTTGACGATCCGTGGCGCGCGGCGGAGCTGGCTGGGTTCCTGCTGCCGGAGCAGCAGGCGCGCATCCACGAGCAGGGCTGGCTGAAAATGCTGGCGCCGCGCGCGGCGGGGGGCGCGGAGTTGCCGCTGCCGGAGGTCGTGCGGCTGGAAGAACAGGTCGCGGCCATCGACGGCAGCCTGGGCTGGGTGGTCACCCTGTGCGCGGGCGCCGGCTGGTTTGCCGGCTTCCTGCCGCAGGCGCTGGCGCGCGGGATCATGGCAACGCCCGGCGCCTGCCTGGCCGGCAGCGGCGCCCCGACCGGATTCGCCGATCTCGACGGAGACGACTTCCTGATCAGCGGGCGCTGGGACTACGCCAGCGGCGCGCCGATGGCGACCCATTTCACGCTGAACGCCATGCTGCGCGCCGGTGGCGAAGTGCTGCGCGATGAACATGGCAAGCCGCGCATCCGCGCCTTCGTCGTGCCGGCGCGCCACGTGACGCTGGAGCCCTCCTGGCAAGCCATCGGCATGCGCGCCTCGGCATCGCAGGCCTACCGCATCGACGGGGCCCGCGTCCCGGGCAGCCACGGCTTCGCGATCGACGCCGCCCACGCCACGGCCGACGGCCCGCTGTACCGCTTCCCGTTCATGGCGCTCGCTTACGTGACGCTGGCGGCAAACGTGCTGGGCATGGCCGGCCACTTCGTCGCGCGGGCCGGACCGCTGGTCGCCGTGCGCCGCCAGCACGGCACCGGTGTGCCACTGGCCGAGGTCCCCACGGTAGCGGCACGGCTGGCGGCGGCCCGAGCGGACCTGGAGCACGATCGCGCCGCCCTGTACGCGACCCTGGACCGCGCCTGGGACGATGTGGTGCGGCACGCCTCAGCCGACGAGGCCGCTTTGCAGCGGGTATCCTTGCAGCTCGTGGAGACTTGCCGCCGCACCGTCGACGGGTTGTATCCGTACTGCGGGCTGCAAGCGGCGCGCGAGGAAACGGCGATCAACCGCGTCTGGCGCGACTTCCATACCGCCACGCAGCACTTGCTGCTGCTGCCCGATTGAACCCATACGGAGGGACCATGAAACAGCATCGCTACCGCATCACCGTCGATCACCTGCAGGACCCCGGCGGCAATCCGGTCACGCGCGCCCCTTTGACATTCGAGGTCGGCAACCATGACGACATCTTCGCCATCGTCGAGCGCATGCGCGGCCGCGGCGACTTCGATCCGGAAACGGCGATCGCCTTCGCCGTGGGCCTGAAGCTGTTTTCGGAGACGATGCTGGAGCACCGCGACCACCCGCTGTTCACGGAATTCCGGCCGCACTTCCAGCAATTCATGAAACATCTGAAGAGGGGGCCGGTCCAGCCGGGCGAGGCCCCGGCGGAGCCGGATACGCCTTAGAGCGCCCGCCCCCCCCATGGCTGCGTTGCAGCGTCTCGCCGTACAGGTGTACTGTCTTCGACGCCGCGCCTTGCCCTGCGGGTTTTGTTAGGCTCTCTTAGTGCGCGATGGCGTGGACGGACTTCCCTGACGCGGTCGACCGCGGATGCAGCCGGTCCAACCGGCCGGACAACACCGTCAAGCCATAGGCGCCCAGCACCACCAGGGCGCCGATCCAGCCGGTATGCACGAGGCCGAATTGGTCGACGATCTGGCCGCCGCCCCAGGCACCGCCGGCAATGCCGAGGTTGAACGCGGCGATGTTCAGGCCGGACGCCACGTCGACGGCGCGCGGCGTGTAATGTTCGGCCTGCTGCACGACGTACACCTGCAACCCTGCCACGTTGCCGAAGGCGACGGCACCCCACAGCAGCACGGTGAGCACGACCAGGTATTGGTTCGGCGCCGTGAACGTGAGCGCCAGCAGCACGGCGGCCAGGCCGAGGAAGATGATCTTCAGCGCGCCCACCGGGCCGCGCCGGTCCGCCAGCCTGCCACCCCAGATGTTACCGACCGCCACCGATACGCCATAGACCAGCATCACCAGGCCCACGGCGCTTTCGCCGAAGCCGGCCACGCGTTGCAGGATCGGCGCCAGGAACGTGAAGGCGATGAACGATCCGCCGTAGCCGACTGCGGTCATGGCGTACACGAGCAGCAGCCGCGGCTGCGCAAGCACCCTCGCCTGGTCGAGCAGGGAGGCCGGCTTCGCGTGGGCGATGTCCTTCGGCACGAACAGCAGGCTGCCGACGAACGCGACCACGCCCAATGCGGAGACCGCCAGGAAGGTTTCGCGCCAGCCGAAGTGCTGGCCGATGAAGGTGCCGAGCGGCACTCCGGTCACCAGCGCCACGGTCAGCCCCGTGAACATGATGGCGATCGCGCTGGCCGCCTTTTCCTTTGGCACGAGCGAGGTGGCGATCGTTGAACCGATCGAGAAGAACACACCGTGCGCCAGGCCCGTCAAGATGCGGGCCGCGACCAGCGACGCATAGCCGGGCGCCTGCCAGGCCAGCAGATTGCCGGCCGTGAACAGCACCATCAGCGCCAGCAGCAGGAGCTTGCGCGGCAGCCTGCCCGTGAGGGCCGTGAGCACGGGCGCGCCGACCGCCACGCCCAGCGCGTACAGGCTGACGAGGAGGCCAGCCGAAGGCAGGGTGACGCGCAGGTCGGCGGCGATGGTGGGCAACAGCCCGACGATGACGAACTCGGTGGTGCCGATGGCGAAGGCGCTGATCGTCAGCGCCAGCAAGGCAATGGGCATGGATGACTCCTGTAAAGTGACGCACGAGATTGGATGACGTGCAGTATCCAGGGAGTCATTCTTTCGAAAAACCCACACTCAAGCAGAACATTTTTGACTCACCCGCAACAGTATGCATAGGGAAGCCCTCACCAAGCTCGTCGAGCGCGAGATGCCTTACGGTAAATACAAGGGGCGCAAGCTGGCCGACCTGCCCGGCCACTACCTGGGCTGGATGGCCCGCGAAGGTTTTCCGAGAGGAGAATTGGGCGCACTGCTGGCGTTGATGTACGAGCTCGACCACAACAACCTGCGCAGCCTGCTCGACCCGCTGCGGCGCGGCTAGCGGATCACCAGCTCCGGATAACCGGTAGCCCCATCGAGTTCACGGCCGAAGGCATGGCCGGGCAGCAGGGCCACGAGCACTTCGGCCGTCGTGCGCACGATGCATCCCGGCGCGACATGCCCGCCGAGCACGCGGCCTTCGCTGTCGGCCACCGTCATGTGCAGGTGCGCGCCATCCGGCGACACGGAACCGGCCAGCGTGAGGATTTCCATATCACCCAGCAACTCGTCGGCCCCCGGGCGCCCGGCCAGGCGCAGCCGTGCCACGGACAGCGAACCGATGCCTTGCAGGACGAAGGCGGCGCCCTGGCCGCGCAAGGCGGTTTCGATGGCGCCGCGCAAGTCGTCGCCGGGGTACAGCCGCAGCGGCAAGGCGGCCATGGGAGTGCCCGCCGGCATGGCGGTGGAAGGGGTCGGGAACATGGTAATGGTTTCTGGCATGAAAGGCTTCCGGGTCGTCGCAAACGTTACATTCACATACTGCTGTGTTACTTTTCCATTGGCCGTTGTCCTACAAAGCACCCTCCTCGACGCTTATAAAAAAGGCCATCCCTTGGGCCTAAGATGAGCGCTCCTTTACACGACTTGCACACGATGTCGAGTGTGACCACAGGTTCCGTAAAGGATGTGCAATGTTCATCATACAAGGAGAGAACCATGGCATCATCCAACCAAGATAACAAACAGGGCGGCAACAAGGGCAACAACCAGAGCGGCGACACCAGCAACCGCGGTTTCGCTTCGATGGACCCGCAGCGCCAGCGCGAAATCGCCTCCGAAGGCGGCCGCGCAGCCCACGCTTCCGGCAATGCGCATGAGTTCACCTCGGAAGAGGCCCGCAAGGCTGGCAGCATGAGCCACAAGAATGACGGCAACCGCCAGAGCGGCAACCAGGGCTCCAGCGGTGGCGGCAACCAGGGCAACCAAGGCTCCAGCGGCGGCGGCACCCGCGGCGGCTCGTCCGAGCAGCACGCCCAGGCCGGCCGGCAGAGCCACAAGAACGACAAGGGCTAAACGCAGCCAGTCGTTCCGATGCGCTGAGGCGCAGCCCCCGGCCATTCGGGGGCACGAAAGCCGCCCGATGGGCGGCTTTCTCATTTGCTCCCTAGCCGCCCGATGGGCGGCTTTCTCATTTTCCCCCTAGCCGCCCGATGGGCAGCTTTCTCTTTTGGCGCTGTTCGCGAACGCTAGGCTTTCCCTGAATCACGGAACTTTCAGGGCCTATCGATGTCAACAGCGACCTGAGCCATGCCTGTCCGGCGCCACGCCGACACGTAACCAGTGCGACGGCGCGGTGAGCACGGCGGCGTCCAGCACCCGTTGCCAGCCCGTGTAATTGGCGAGGTATCGACTGGCGACACCGTTGAACCGGCGAAGCCACGTCTTGAAGCGGCCATGCCAGCCGTTCACGTTCTGGATGTGAACGGCTTCCCGCACTCTCTCCCCGCCCTGCACGTTCACCGATTCGTGCGTGATGCCCGCCTGCCGCGCAAACCCCCCGTAAGCCTTCGCACCATCGCTGACGAGAATGACGTCCGGCGCCAGCACGGGCAGCAAGTGCCGGGCCAATTGTCCCGCGCTGACCGGCCCGCGCCCGGTCACGAAATCGTACGTGAGCTTGTTGCGGTCGCGGGCGACGAGAATGCAGCAATCGCGAACAGCGCCTCTCGTTTACCCCGATTGCCGCCAGACGAAGTCCCGCTCACCTCAACCTTACGATCGTCCAACGTTTCCTTGCCGCTTCGTCCTCCCCGGGCGCCGGTCCGCGCGGCCATGCCGGCAGCTTCAACAGCCCCATCGTCAGCGCGCAGCCGGCCAGGATCACGCCGCAGCACAGCGCCATGCGCAGCGTAAACGGTTCTCCCAGGAACAGCCCGCCCCACAGCACGCCGAAGGCGGGAATCAGGAACAGCGAGCCCATCGCCCTGCTCGCGCCCAGGCGGGCGATCAAGTCGTAGAACAGCACGTACACGAAGGACGTGCACAGCGCGCAGAGTGCCACGAGCGCCGTCCACGCTTCCAGGCCCGGCGTCGTTTCCGGCCACGTCGCCGCCATCGGCAATGCCAGCAGCACGGCGGCCGCCACCTGGCTGCCGCCCGCGATCGCCAGCGGCGGCACCTGTGCCATGTGGCGCTTGATGAAATTACCGGTGAAGCCGTACAGCAAGGTCGCCGCCAGGCAGGCGAAGGCGGCGGCCAGCGTTTGCCACAGGGCGCCTCCGCCAAGGTGCACCTTGTCGGCCACCAGCAGGACCACGCCCGCGAACCCGATCGCCAGCCCGGCCATGCGCTGTACCGTCAGCCGGTCGCCCAGCCAGATGGCGCCGATGAGCGCCGCGAACAGTGGCGTGGTCGACGACAGGATGGACGACAGCCCGGCGGGAATGGCCAGCGCGGCGAAATTGAACAGAATGAACGGCAGCGCCACGTTCGTGACGCCGACCAGGGCAATACCCTTCCAGTGCCGCAGCGTCTCGCCCGCCACGCCGCGCCACAGCAGGATCGGCAGCATCAGCAGCGCCGCCAGGATGGCCCGCGCCCCGGCCATCGCCACCGGTCCGAATGCCGGCGCGGCGATGCGGATGAACAGGTACGATGCCCCCCAGATCGCCCCCACCAGCACCAGCTGGCCCACATCGGCTCGCCTCATCATGCCCCCCTTTCTTGTTGTCGGGGGATCATTTTCACCGGACCGCTGGCTCCATCCAAGGGCCAGCGTTCATCGATCCGATGGAGCCAGGGCGGGCACCGGGGCCGTGACGTCCAGGCGCCGGCCGTCGCGGAGCATGCGTTCGAAGTCGGCGGCGGGCACGGGCTGGCTGAACAGGTAACCTTGCAGCTGGTCGCAACCGAGCTCGCGCAGGAAAGCCATCTGTTCCACCGTCTCCACGCCTTCGGCCACGATCTCCTGCCTCAGCTGCTGGGCCATCGTGACGATCGCGCGCGCGATCGCACAATCGTTTTCCTCGAGGGGCAGGCCGACGACGAAGGAGCGGTCGATCTTCAGCGTGCTGATCGGGAATTTCTTCAGGTAGGCCAGGCTGGAATAGCCGGTGCCGAAGTCGTCCAGCGCCAGCGCCAGGCCCATCGCCACCAGCTCGTTCATGATCGCGATCGCGGCCTCGGCGCCGCGCACCAGCAGGCTCTCCGTGATCTCCACCATGATCTGCTCGGGGTGAACACGGTGGCGCGCCAGCACGTCGGCCATGCGCCGCGGCAGGCTGCGGTCGAACTGGCGCGCCGACAGGTTGACGGCGACCGGCGGCATGACCAGACCGGCGTCGTGCCAGGCGCGGATCTGGCGGCATGCTTCCTCGATCACCCAGTTGCCGAGCTCCACGATCAGGCCGGTTTCCTCCGCCACCGGGATGAACACGCCCGGCGACACGAGCCCGCGCACCGGGTGCCGCCAGCGCAGCAGCGCCTCGGCGCCCACGATCCTGCCGCTGCGCAGGCTCACCTTTGGCTGGTAGTACAGCAGCAACTGGCCGTTCGCCAGCGCGTCGCGCAACTCGCCTTCGATGCGCAGGTGTTCCTTCACGCGCTGGTTCATCTCCTCGGAAAAGAACAGCATCGCCGGCTCCACGCTGGTGCCGGCCCGCGCTGCCGCCACGTCCGCGCCGCGCAACAGCGCGTCGGGATCCTGGGCATCCTCCGGCCAGACGGCGATGCCGACGTGGCTGCCGACCTGCAGCGAGTGCGTCCCCACGGCGACCGGGACCGCCAGCGCGTCGGCAAGCTTCCTGGCCACCAGCGCCGCGTGCTCGCGGCGCTCGACGCTGGGCAGGGCGATGGCGAACTTGCCGCCATCGAGCCGCGCCAGGATATCGCCCTCGCGCAGCCGTGAACGCAGCACCCGCCCCGCTTCGACCAGCACCGCATTGCCCACGTCGTGGCCGAGCGTGTCGGCGATCGCCCCGAGCCGGGTGATCTCCACGACCAGCAGCGCGCCATGTTCGCGGCTGCGCCGCGCCGCTGCCATGGCCTGCCCCAGCAACTGCATCAGCAGGCCCTGGTTGGGAAGGCCCGTCAAGGCATCGTAGTTGGCCATGCGCTGCATGCGCGCCTCGGCATCCTTGCGCAGGCTGATGTCGCTGAACAGCGCGAAGGTATGACTGACCTGGCCGTGCCCGTCGCGCACGGCGCCCACCACCGCCGACAGCGGGAACAGTTCGCCATTCTTGCGGCGCCCCACGATCTCGCGGCGCCACGGGCCGGCACCGCTCATCGCGGCCCGCACGCGCGTGCGGAAGTCGGCATCGTGCGGGTGCGCGCGCAGCAGGTCGGGCGACTTGCCGAGCGCGTCGGCCAGCGTGTAGCCGGTGATGCGCGTGAAAGCGTCGTTGACCGAGACAATGCGCCCGTTCGCATCGGCGACCAGCACGCCCTGGTCGCTGTCTTCGATGATGCGGACATGCAGGCTGTTTTTCTCGCTCGCCGACAGCCCATCCTTCACGCGCGCCAGTCGCACGTGCATCCCCGCCGTCTCGCCCGCCTCGTCCTTCACCAGCGTGATCGACAGCCGCACCCAGATCGTGTCGCCGGATTTCTTGCGGCGGCGGACCTCGGTGCGCGCCAGGTCGGTCCCTACCACCAGCTCGACGATGCTGTTGTCGTCGTCGTCATCCGTGTAGAGGAACAGCACGTGCTGGCCCACCGCTTCCGCGGCCGTGTAGCCGAACATGCGCGCGGCACCGGTGCTCCAGCCGGTGACATAGCCGGCCAGGTCCAGCTCGAGCGAGGCCTCCGGCGGTTCCGCTTCGTCGCGCACGGCAACCAGCTCCGCTTCCAGACGGTCGAGCGTGGCCGCCAGCACGCCGCCGCGCTGCGCGCGCGCCGCGCGGCACAGGTCGAGGCAACGCGCGAGAGCCGTGTCATCCATGGGTACTGCCCGCCACGTTGCCCGTCACGCCCAGCATCCACAAATTGGCCTCGACCACCATCGCGTTGAAGTCGCCGGGCGCCAGCTGGGCTTCTTCGAGCGCGGCCGCGACGGTGTCGAAATCGGCGCTTTCGGCCGCCTCCACCAGCGCCAGCAGCTTGCCCAGCTCGCCGTGGCGGTCCAGCAGCGCGCGTTGCACGACGTCGGCGATCGCCAGCGGCGCCAGCACCTCGGCCAGTGGCGCGCCGAACAGCACGCCCAGCAGGGAGAACATGCCGGTCATGAAGGCCAGCTCCTGCTTCAGCCGGTCCATGCCGGTGGCGCGCGCCAGCAGTTCCATGAGGCGGGCCCGCACCGACACCCTGGCCAGCAACATCGCCGAACGCTCGTCGCCGTTGCTGGCGGCGAACAGCATCAGGTTCAGCCAGCGGCGCAGTTGCTGCCGGCCCAGCAGCAGGATGGCCTGGGCAAAGTTGGTGACCTTGCGCCCGGCCCCCATGCCGAGCGAATTGACCAGCCGCAGCAGGTGGTAGGACAGCGTGGGGTCGCGGCGCAGCAGTTCCTCGATTTCATGCGTGTCGGCGTCGACGTTCACCCGCTGCACGAGCTCCAGTGCCAGGGCGCGCGATGTCGACTGCTTGCCCGTGGCGCGGGCCGGCGGCGCCAGCGCCCAGGTGCCTTCGATCCAGGTCACGTGTGGCGGCAGGGAAGCGCCGGGTGGCGCATCGGCATGCATGGTGCGGTCCGCCGGCAGGAGGCGCCACCCGGCATTGTGCAGCGGCGTGGCGCAGGCGCTGGGCAGGCCGGCGCGGTAATGGCAGGGAAAGCGCGCCGCCAGCTGGAGCAGCGGTGCGGCGGGTTCGGGGGGATGTCGCGTAGCCAGCACCAGGCCGGCAGGAATGCCTTTGCGATCGGCAAGCAGCTGCAGGAAGAACGTGTTCATGGGCGGACCTCGGAAAGGACGATCCTGATGCTACCGCGAACTAGTTGGTCATAGTCAACTATTACCGCAAGCCAATAGGCCAAACAACGCCGAGGTTTGACGTGCCGCAATCAAGCCGTGGGAAGATGGCGGCACATGCGATCGAACAGCGCGGCACCGCGCATGCGCGCCAGCCACCATTGCAGCGCCGCGCCGGTTTCGCCGGTGCGCCAGGCCAGGTAGAAAGTTTCGTCGGGTTTCGGTTCCTCCACTTCCTTCTCGACGAGAAGGCCGGCGGCGACCGCGGCGCGCGCGCAGGGCTCGGGCAGGAAGCCGAAGCCGAGGCCGGCAACCTGGTACTGCACCTTCGATGCCATGTCGGGCACGGTCAGCGTATCCTGGCCCAGCAGCAGGCCGACGGTGCGGGGCGCCATCTGGCGCGCGGAATCGGCCATGGCCACGGCGCGGTGCTGCTGCAGGTGGATGCGGCCCAGCCTGCCCTCCACGGCCGCCAGCGGGTGCGTGGGGGCGACCGCGAAGACCCAGCGCAGCGTGCCGATCGGCTCGGAGACATAGCCGCCGCCGGCCGGGCCATCGCCCGGCGCGCCGATCACCAGGTCCACGCGCCGGTCGAGCAAGGCTTCCCAGGTGCCGGACAGGGCCTCGCGCACGATGCGCAGGCGGGTCTGCTGGGCCACCTCGTAGAAGGCGCGGATATCGTCGCCGAACGCCAGGCTGGAAAACATGGAATCGTGGCCGATCGCCAGCTCGGTCTCCCAGCCCGACGCCACGCGGCGCACGCGGTGTTCCAGGTCCTGTGCCGCGCGCAGCAGGTAGCGCCCCTCCTTCAACAGTTCGCGGCCCGCCTTCGTCAACTCCACTTTCGGGCCGTTGCGCTCGAATACCTGCACCCCGAGATCATCCTCGAGCTTGCCGACCGTGTACGAAATGGTCGAAGGCACGCGGTGCAGTTCCTTGCCGGCGGCGGAAAACGAACCGCGGCGGTCGATCGCGTCGACGATCTGCAGGGCTTCCAGGCTGAGTCTGAGCATGTTCGAGGCTTTCGATATTTTCGATAGTACGGGGGTAAATTTTCCGTTTTTTTCTTATCCGGAGCGGGCGTATAGTGCCTACATCCGAGCTGCGAACACTGCAAAAACGGTGTTCGAAACGATCGCAAACAACATTAAGGAGCATATCATGCAAGAAGTCCGTCGCAGTGAAGAACGCGGTGTCGCCAACCACGGCTGGCTCGATTCCCGTCACACCTTCTCGTTCGGCTATTACCACGACCCGCGCCACATGGGCTTCGGCCCCCTGCTGGTGATCAACGAGGACAAGGTCATGCCGGGCCAGGGCTTCGGCACGCACGGCCACCGCGACATGGAGATCATCTCCTACGTGCTGGAAGGCGCGCTGGAACACAAGGACAGCATGGGCAACGGCAGCGTGCTGCGCTACGGCGACGTACAGCGCATGACGGCCGGCACCGGCGTGCGGCACAGCGAGTTCAACCACTCGAGCACCGAGCGCGTGCACTTCCTGCAGATCTGGATCCAGCCGTCCGAGACCGGCATCGCCCCCGGCTACGAGGAAAAGCACTTCTCGCCGGAGAGCAAACAGGGCAAATTGCGGCTGATCGCCTCGCCGGACGGCCGCGACGGCTCGGTGCTGATCCACCAGGATGCCCGCATCTTCGCCACGATCCTGAACGAGGGTGACAGCGTGGCGCACCCGCTGGACGACGAGCGCACCAGCTACGTGCACGTGATCCGCGGCACCGTGACAGTCAACGGCACCGCGCTGAAGGGCGGCGACGCGCTGAAGATCACCCGCGAGACGCAGGTGAAGCTGGACCACGCCGAGGCGGCCGAGGTACTGGTCTTCGATCTGCCGTACTGATGCAGTAGTGGCTGGGGCCGTGCATGTGGGTGATGTCGTCCGCGGCATCGTCCCTTCCCGGCCCCGTAACGCGGGCTCCGCGTTGTTACGGTCGCGCTCGTGTCATGGTGTCAGGCACCGTGACACGGGCTCTGCCGTTGGGGGAGCATCTGCCGAAACCTCAATTTTTGTTATGATGAGGGGCTTATACGTACCCGAATGAAAAGAGCTTAACCATGCAGCCCGTTGCTGAACTCCCTGTCGATGCCACCGATCTCGAATACGTCACCTCGTGCGCGCTGCCCACGCCGTGGGCGGAGTTCACGCTGCACGCGTTCATCGAGCATTCGACCGGCAAGGAGCACCTGGCGATGGTGCTGGGCGATATCGGTGACGGCGCGCCCGTGCTGGCGCGCGTGCACAGCGAATGCCTGACGGGCGACGTGCTGTTCTCCCAGCGCTGCGACTGCGGCGCCCAGCTCGAGGGCGCGCTACAGCGCATCGCGGCCGAAGGGCGCGGCGTGCTGCTGTACCTGCGCCAGGAAGGCCGCGGCATCGGCCTGCTGAACAAGATGCGCGCCTACCGGCTGCAGGAGGCGGGCGCCGATACCGTGCAGGCCAACGAGCAGCTCGGCTTCAAGCCGGACCAGCGCAGCTACGAGCTGGTGGCGCCGATGCTGCGCCAGTTCGGCGTGCAAAGCCTGCGCCTGATGACGAACAATCCCCGCAAGATCGCCGCCATGGAAAAGCTGGGCGTGCCTGTCTCCGAGCGCGTGCCGTTGCTCGTGAACCGCAATGTCTTCAACCAGCACTACCTGAATACGAAGGCGCTGAAGCTGGGGCACATGATGTCGCCGGTGGTTGCCACGGCCGACAGCGACGGCGAACAGTAAATATCCAGCCTATATCCAGAAGTAAGCAAAAGTAACGGCCGCCGCCCGGCCCGCCCCCGGCCGGGGTTCCTGAGGTACACTCTTCGTTGTTGAAAAGAAGTTCAGGGACTGCATGAAACCTACCCGGCTTGCCGCAACCGTTCAATTCGCGATCACCATGACCTGGGGCGCCGCCGCCTCGGCCGCGCCTGTTCCGCCAACCGCTCCCGCGGCGCAGCCGGCTGCCCAGCCCGCCGCGCAGCTGCCGGCGCCGCGGCGCGCGCCCGCCCAGGGTGCGCAGGGTGCGCAGGGTGCGCAGGGTAATTCAGCACCGTTGCCCATCCCCTCCTCCGCCGCGCAAAAACTGTACGCCGCCGCCAAGGCCGACCTGCTGCAGGTGCGCTCGCTGCTCAAGAGCGGGCGCACGCAATCATCGGTCGGTTCCGGCTTCCTGGTCGGCACGTCGAACCTGGTGCTGACGAATTACCACGTGGTCTCCCAGTTCGCGCTGGACCCGGATACCTACACGGGCGAATGGGTGGACACGGCGGGCCAGCGCGGCAACATCGAACTGCTGGCCGTGGACGTGCTGCACGACCTGGCCGTGGTGCGCGTGAACCGCTATGGCACCGGCTTCTTCAAGGTGCCGGAGGGCGAGGTACGCCTCACGCAGGGCCAGTACCTGTACTCGCTCGGCAACCCGCTCGATCTGGGCTTCGCCATCTCCGAAGGCGCCTACAACGGCATCATCTCGCGCAGCTTCTACGACCAGCTGATGTTCACCGGCCCGATCAACGCGGGCATGAGCGGCGGCCCGAGCGTGACGGCCGATGGCGAGGTGGCCGGCGTCAACGTGGCCAAGCGGCTGGACGGGGAGCTGGTCAGCTTCCTGGTGCCGATCCGCTATGCGCAGCGCCTGCTCAAGCAGGTCGAAGGCCGGCCCGCGCCGCCCAAGGATTTCACGGCCGTCGTCACGCAGCAGCTGCTGGCGCACCAGAAGGCGATGATCGACCACCTCCTCACCGGCCCGCTGACGAAGAAGGTGATGGGCCCCTACGAAGTACCGGTGCGCGAGACGGAGCAGATGCGCTGCTGGGGCAATTCCAGCGCCCAGGCTACCTCGCGCAGCGAGAAACCGTTCGCGGTCGACACCACCAGCTGCACGATGGAGTCGTCGGTCTTCGTCTCCGGCTCGCTGCAGACCGGCGCGGTGGGGATCCGCCACCAATACCTGCGCAGCACGGGGCTCGATGCGATCCGTTTCGCCCAATTGTCGTCGGCCTCGTTCAAGAACGAGGATTTCGGCAGCTACAAGGACACGCGGCTGACCGGCCCGCAGTGCACCGAGCAGTTCGTGACCAATGGCTCGCTGCCGATGCGCGCCGTGCTGTGCGTGCGCGCCTACCGCAAGTTCGCCGGCCTGTACGACTTTTCCCTGATCACGGCCAGCACCGACGATGGCATGATGAACCTGCAAAGCCGGCTGGATGCGCGCGGCGTATCCTATGACAACGGCATGCGCACCGCACGCGCCTTTCTCGAAGCGCTGGCGCGCGTGAGCGTGAAATGACGGCGCCTTACTTCATCGAGGTATTGGCGCGCAATGGCGACGTACTGTCCAGGCAGCGCTTCGACACGCTGCCGGTGACCTTGGGCCGCGGCTACGACAACGATTTCGTGCTGGACGACGCCCACACGGCGCCCCGCCATGCGGTGCTGGACCGCGGCGAAGACGGCTTCCTCGTGCTGCGCGACCTGGGCAGCCAGAACGGCATCGTGCTGCACGGGCGTCGCCAGCCGGAAGTGGCGCTGGACGGCACCACGGTCGTGCGGCTCGGCCACACGCGGCTGCGCGTGCGCGACGCCGGCTTTCCCGTGCCGGCGGAACTGACGGATACCACCATGCATGCGTGGGAAGGCGGCGCCCCGGCGATGGCCGGGCTCGCACTGGTCGCACTGTTCATGGGCGTACAGGAAGCGCTGTCCGACACGGAAGGCTTCCAGGCGATCCGCTACCTGCTCAAAATCGCCGGCGGCCTCGGCGCCGGCCTGGCCTGGAGCGGTATCTGGGCGCTGGTAAACCGGCTGTTCGGCGGTCATGCGCGGCTGGGGCGGCACCTGTTCATCCTCGGTGTCGGACTGGTGGCGATCGGCGCCTGGGAGGCGCTGTCCTCGGTGCTCGCCTTCGCCTGGTCCGCCGAGGTCTTCACGCGCTATGGCGAGCACGTGGCCATGCTGATCGCCTGCGGCATGGTGTACTTCCATGTGAAGACCGTGCGGCCCCATATCTCGCCGCGGCGCCTGCAGGTCATCTGCGGCGTGCTGCTGGGGCTTGGGTCGGGCCTCGTCATGATGAGCAATCTGGAGGAGAACGGGCGGCTGTCGGACGAGCTGTACATGTCCGTGCTGCTGCCGCCGTCCGTGCGCCAGAGCCCGGACCACAGCGTGGACGACTTCATGGGCGCCGCGGCTCGGCTCAGGACGCAAGCCGACGAGGAGCGCCGGCGCGACGTGCCAGGCAACGAATCGGACGACGGCGACGACAACTGATCTGTAAAATGGGCAAATGATTTCCGCTCATCCCGACATCCTCGCCGCCTTGCGGGAGGCTACCGCCAGCCGCCACGCCGAGCTGGACGGCGGCATGCCCCTGGCCCGGCCGGCGCCCACGCTGGCCGACTACCGGGCGCACCTGGCGCTGCTGCACCGCTGGCTCGAGCCGATCGAAGCGTGGCAGGGCCGTTTCGCCGACGGCCCGCAGGATGCCGCACTGCTGCCGCCCTCGCCTCACCTGCCCCTGATCGAGGCCGACCTGGCCGACCCGGCGCTGCCCGCCGGCCGCGAGCCGTCCGCCGCCGCCGTCTGGCACGGGCGCGACAGCGTTGCCTACCGCTGGGGCGTGGCCTACGTGATCGAAGGATCGCGCCTCGGTGGCGCCGTGCTGTACCGCCGGCTGGCCGATGCGCTGGCACCGCACCCGCTGCGCTACCTGCACGCGGGCGGCGTACCGCCCGGGCCCCGCTGGCAGCACTTCCTCCGCGCGCTGCGCGCCCAGGTGCAAGGCGACCGCGCGGTGGCCGAGGCTTGCCAGGGCGCGCGCGACGCCTTCGACAGCCTGATCGCCCTGCGCCGCGCCGACCCGGCGCTGCAGGCCGCCGCATGAGCGAGCAACCGCTCCCGCAGAGCGTGCCGGCGCCCGTCGGCCTGGATAACTGCGCGGACGAGCCGATCCACATCCCCGGCCTCGTCCAGCCGCATGGCGCCCTGCTGGCGTTCGCGCCCGACGGCAAGCTGCGCGCCTGGAGCGCGAACGTCGCCGAGCTGCTGGGCTTCGCTCCCGTCCTCGGCACGCCCTACGACCGCCTGCCGCTCGCGCCCGCGGTGACGGAGCAGTTGCGCGCCTGCCTGGTCGAAGGCGCCGATTCGCCGACCGGCATCGAAACCCAGGGCAACGGCAACACGTTCGACTGCGTGGTGCATGGCAACGGCACGCGGGCGATCGCCGAGTTCGAAGTGCGCCACGTCGCGGCCGACGAGCTGGCCGCCTTCGCCCTGAAAGCCCACGCCGCCATCGAACGGTTGCGCCGCCAGCGCTCCATCGAGGCGCTGCTGCACCACGCGGTGGAACAGGTGCGCGCCATCACCGGCTTCGACCGCGTGATGGCCTACCGCTTCCGCCACGACGACAGCGGCGACGTGGTCGCGGAAAGCCGCCGCGAAGACCTGAAACCCTTCCTCGGCATGCGCTACCCGGCCAGCGACATCCCCGCCCAGGCGCGCCGGCTGTACACGATCAACACGCTGCGACTGATCGCCGACATCGGCTACACGCCGGTGCCCGTGCTGGGCGCGGCGGGCGAGCCGCCGCTGGACATGAGCCACTCGGTGCTGCGCAGCGTGTCGCCGATCCACGTCGAATACCTGCAGAACATGGGCGTGGCCGCGTCGATGAGCGTGTCGATCGTCGTCAACGGCAAGCTGTGGGGCCTGATCGCCTGTCACCACATGGCGCCGCTGCGCGTGCCGTACTCGGTGCGCATGGCTTGCGACGTGATCGCGCAGGTGCTGGCGGCCGCGGTGGTGAGCGTCGACTCGCACGAGCGCATGCGGCTCGCCGAACAGGCTGCTGGCGTACGCACGCGCCTGATCGAAACGCTGCTGCACGAGGACGACGTGCTGGCCGCGCTCGAACAGCATGCGGAGGAACTGGCCGGCTACCTGGCGGCCGACGCGCTGGTGTTCACCCAGCAGAACAAGCTGACGGCGCACGGCGTGGACGAAGAACTGGCCGCCGCGATCGTCGGCTCGCTGCCGGCCCAGGGCGAGGAGATGCTGCACCGTTCCGGCCGCGCCGACTGGCCGGAAGGGCTGCGAGCCCGCCTGGGCCCCTGGGTCGGCCTGCTGGCGCTGCACTTCGACCCGGCCACGGCCGGCTGGCTGCTGGCATTGCGCCGCGAGCAGGTGGAAACCGTGCGCTGGGCCGGCAAGCCGGACAAGCTGCTGAAGACCGGGCCGCTGGGCCACCGCCTGACGCCGCGCGGCTCGTTCGACGAATGGGTGGAATCGGTGCACGACAAGGCGGAGCCCTGGGATGAACCGCGGCGGCTGGTCGCCGAACAGCTGCTGGGCGAGATGCACCGCGCCAGCATGGCGCGCCATGCCGAGACGGAGAAGGCGCGCATGCAATTGCTGGCGATGCTGGGCCACGATTTGCGCGACCCGCTGCAATCGATCTCGATGGCGGCCACGGTGCTCCAGCACGGCGCCGAGCCGCACCAGCTGGGACAACGCATCGAGCGCTCGTCGGGGCGCATGCAGCGCCTGATCAGCCAGGTGCTCGACATGAGCCGGCTCGACAGCGGGCTCGGCCTTTCCATGCGCAAGATCGACGTCGAGCTGTCGAAGATGGTGGAAGACCTGCTCGACGAGACACGCCTGGCGCACCCCGGCACCGTGTACCAGGCCGATATCGCGCAAGGTGTGCATGGCTGTGCCGACCCGGACCGCATGGCGCAGGTGATCAGCAACCTGCTCAGCAACGCGCGCCACCACGGCGCCACCGGCCGGCCCGTGCTGGTGTCGCTGAAGGAAGAAGCCGGCAAGGCGGTGCTGGAAGTACGCAACAACGGCGCGCCCATCGCGCCGGAATTGGAAGCACAGCTGTTCAACCCGTTCAAGCGCATGGCCCTGCAAAGCCGCACCAACCGTACCGGCATGGGGCTCGGGCTGTACATCGCCGAGAACGTGCTGAAGGGGCACGGCGGCATGGTCGCCTACCGCTACGAGGCGCCGCACGTGGTGTTCAGGGTGGAGTTTCCGCTGCAGCCAGACTGAAACGTTGCCGAAAAAATGGGGACAGACCCCATTTTCGAGGAAACATTGCTTGAAAAACGAGGATAGATCCTATTTTCGTCGTCTTACGCCGACGGCTCGTACGGCGCGCCCTTCAACTCCACCGTATTCCCCTCCGGGTCCTCGATGTAGATCGACGGTCCCTCCCCTTCCGCCCCGTAGCGCGATTCGGCCGGCCCGTTGGGCACGTCGAGCCGGTCCAGGTGCGCACGGATCGCGGCCTCGTCGAACGGCTCCACGCGGAAGCAGAAGTGATCGACGTTCCTGCCCTCCCTGCCCGGCGCCGCGCCCCCCATGCGGCCCAGCTTGCCGTCCACGGGCACCAGGTCGACCAGCGCGCTGCCCGCGCGCAGCTGCACGAGTCCGATCCCATCCTGCCGGCGCTCGACCGTGCAGCCCAGCACCTCGGTATAGAAACGGATCATGCGGTCCAGGTCCACCACGCGCAGCACGATGTGGTCGAGTTCACGAATGCGTATCACGTTGCCTCCCAGAAAAGTTGCCGAAAACCGTGAAAATTCGTTGCGAGAATACCGGTGACAGGCAGCTACGATCTTGGAACATCCGTTGCAAAAAAAACGGTGCCTGTCACCGGTTCTGGCTGTTGTTCAGATGCGACCGCGGCGGAATTCTGCAAGGAATTTTTTTGTTTCGGCCCGCGACAGGACCACGATCGGGTCGCCGTGGTAGACGTACAGGAACGGCGGCCCGCCCAGACGGTCGGTCAGCTTGGCGTGCACGAGGAAGCGCGTGCCGACCGGATAGTCCGTCACCAGGACGCGCGAGCATTGCACGCGCAGCAGCGGGTGGTAAGCCTGTCCGACGACGGGCCGCACGCGCACCGTGCCATCGTCGTCGAACGATTCGATGGCCACTTCGCGGTACGCCGACAGGTCGCGCGCCACGCTCACTCCTCGCGCAGCACCAGGAGGGCGACCGCCTCGGCGTTGATGCCTTCCTCGCGGCCGAGGTAACCCATCTTTTCGTTGGTCTTCGCCTTCACGTTGACCTGGCCCGGCTCGATGCCCAGGTCGGCGGCGACATGGGCCACCATCGTGGCGATGTGCGGTGCCATTTTCGGGCGCTGCGCGATGATCGTTGCGTCGACGTTGCCGATGTCGTACCCGGTTGCCTTGACTCTTTCGGCGGCGGCGCGCAGCAGCACGCGCGAATCGGCGCCCTTGAATTCGGCCGCCGTGTCCGGGAAGTGCCGGCCAATGTCGCCCAGGGCGGCGGCGCCCAGGATCGCGTCGGTGACGGCGTGCAGCAGCGCGTCGGCATCGGAATGGCCGTCCAGCCCCTTCTCATGGGGGATCTCGACGCCGCCGAGGATCAGCTTGCGGCCCTCGACGAGGCGGTGGCTGTCGTAGCCCTGGCCGATGCGGTATGGGAGTTTCTTCATTGTTCGGTATCCATCGAAAGGTACATTTCGGCGATGCGCGCGTCGGTCGGCAGCGTCACCTTCAGGTTGCGGGGGTGCCCTTCGACGAGCCGGGGCGAGAAGCCGAGCAGTTCGACGGCGCTGGCGTCGTCGGTGATCGCATCGGGATCGGGCGCCTCCTCGAGTGCCCGCATCAGCAGCGCATACGGGAACATCTGCGGGGTCTGCGCCAGCCAGAGTCCGTCGCGCGGCGTCGTCGCCACACTACCTCGCCGCGTGCTCTTCACGGTGTCCACCACCGGCAGCGCGAGCAGGCCGCCGGCCGGGTCGCGCCCCGCCTCGGCGATCAGCTTGTCCACCAGGGCCGGCGTCAGGCCGGGCCGGGCTGCGTCGTGCACCAGCACGCGATCGTCGGCGGCGGCGCCTTCCGCAAGCAGCCGCAAACCATTGCGGATCGATTCCATGCGCGTGGCGCCGCCACAGCGCAGTACGGTGACGCCGGCCAGGCCGGCCGGCAGCACCTCGTCGACATACGCGTCTTCGGCGCTCACTACCACGTAGGTGTGCGCAACCTGCGGGCAGCGCAGGAACGCCTCGACGGTATGCCGCAGCATCGGCCTGCCCAGCAGGGGCAGGTATTGTTTGGGATAGCCCACGGCCATCCGGGCGCCCACGCCGGCGGCGGGGATCAGGGCAAAGTAATTCATCTCATCATCAAATAGGCGACCCGACATATTGCCTGAAACCGGGGTCTGACCCCGGTTCTGGGAAACATACATGCGGCCTTGACGGTGGCGACATCAGCGGCCGGCGCGGGTCTTCACGAGGATCTTCTGGATCTCCCCATTGCACACCTTGGACAGCCGCGCATACTCCGCCGGCGAGTCGATCTTCGCCTGCACCGCCTCCACCTTGGCCATCTCGGCCTTGATGTAGGGGAGCCAGCCCGAATCGATCTCGAACGACAGCGCCGTGCGCGCCGTGCCGGACGGCGCGTAGAACGGCTTGCCGCCGAAGCGCTTGGCCAGTGCCGCAGCGACCGTCTTTTCCACCTTCGGCAAGTGGTCCATGTAAGCCTGCATGTGCCGCATCTCGTGCGCCAATATCTCCTTGTAGCCGCACGACCCCACGGGAAACTCGTTGCCCACATAGATCTTCACGGGCGCATAGGTCAGCTGCACCTTCAGCTGCGGGGCGATGCATTCGTAGCCGCTGGCCCGGTCCTGCAGCATGGCGCCGTCGGCGCTCACCTGCACCATCGATTCGGTGCGCGTCAGGCCCAGCACGAAGTCGTTGCGGCTGGCCACGCCCTTCATCGCGGTCAGCATTTTATAGGAGAGCTGGGTGTTGATCGTGTAGCCGTTCTGCTTGGCCGAGAACACGGAGACCGTCTTGGTGATCGTATCCTCGCAGCGGATCTGGAATGGCGTGCGCGCTGGCGCTGCCTGCGCGGCCGCCGATGCCAGCAACAGCATGAGAAACCCCGCGAGAAGCGGCAGCACCGGCATCGCTCAATCCACCTTCCAGTCCCCGCTGCGCAGCTTGTCGAGCCAGAACAGGCCGATGGTCGTCTTCACGTCGGTGATCTTGCCCGTGCGGACCCACTCCAGCGCCTCGTCGAGCGTGGCGGTGAAGCACTCGACGAATTCGCCCTCGTCGAGTTTCGCCGTGCCCGGCTTGAGCCCGCGCGCCAGGAACAGTTCGAGGTGCTCGTCCGAATAAGCGATCGCGTTGTGGATGGTGGTGACGAAATGCCAGTCGGTGGCCGTGTAGCCCGTTTCCTCTTCCAGCTCGCGCTTGGCGCAGGCGAGATGATCTTCGCCCTCGTCGATCTTCCCGGCGGGGAATTCGATGAAGACCTGGTCGTTCGGGTAGCGGAACTGGCGTTCCAGCAGGATGCGGCCATCGTCCAGCACGGGCAGGATCGCGACGGCGCCGGGGTGGCGGATGTATTCGCGGTTGGTGATTGCCCCATTGGGCAACCGCACCCGGTCCTTGTGAATCTTGAGGAAACCGCCGTCGTAGGCGATGCCGCCGTCGACCTTCACTTCCTTCAGGTGAGCGTCATTGCTCATGCATGCTCCTGTGATCGTAAAGGCCACAGTGTAGCAGCGCATCGTGAACAACGATGCTCAGTGACGCTTCCTCAGGTAGCGCACGACGAAGCCGGGAAAGGCGAGGACGAGGAACATGCAGGCGGAGATCGCGTAGAACTCCCACGTCTGCGGGAACACGGTGCCGATGCGCCCTTCCAGCGCGCGGCCGATGCCGCCGACGACGAAGTACAGCACCGTCAGTTCGAGCAGCCGCACGAGGAAGGGTTTGTGCCCTGCCCCGCTTTTCAGCGGGACGAGGGCGAGGATGCGCTCATTGATGAACGGCAGGTTCGCCAGCACGAGAGCCAGCAGGATGACCAGCCAGGCCGACGCGCCGACGTCCATCACGATGCCAGCGTCTTGCTGATGGCCTGGGTGCAGGCATCCAGCAACGGGCCGGGCACCACGCCCAGCACCACCACCAGCAGGCCGTTCAGGGCCAGCACCACGTTCTTGTCGCCCGCCACGCGGATCGGCGCGGTGTCGGTCGGTTCATCGAACCACATCACCTTCACGACGCGCAGGTAGTAGAACGCGCCCACCAGCGATGCCATCACCGCGAACACGGTCAGCCACAGGTGGCCGGCCTTCAGCACCGATTGCAGAACGGTCAGCTTGGCCATGAAGCCCATCATCGGCGGCACGCCGGCCAGCGAGAACATCAGCAGCGTCATCAGCAGCGCGTACCAGCCCGAACGCTTGCCCAGGCCCTTGAAGTCGGCCAGTTCCTCGGCTTCATGGCCGGAACGGGCCAGCACCATGATCAGGCCGAAGGTCGCCAGCGTGGTCAGCACGTAGGTGATCGAGTAGTACATCGCCGAGCTGTAGGCGGCAGGGCCATTGGACTGGTCGGTGCCGATCACGCCGGCCATCATGCCCAGCAGCACGAAGCCCATCTGCGCGATCGTCGAGTAAGCCAGCATGCGCTTCAGGTTCGACTGCGCGATGGCGGTCAGGTTGCCGATCACCAGCGACATCACGGCCAGGATCAGCAGCATCTGCTGCCAGTCGAATGCCAGCGGGATCAGGCCTTCCACCAGCAGGCGCACGACGATGGCGAACGTGGCCAGCTTCGGCGCGCCGCCCAGCAGCAAGGTGACGCCGGTCGGCGCCCCCTGGTACACGTCCGGCACCCACATGTGGAACGGCACGGCGCCCAGCTTGAAGGCCAGGCCGGCCACCACGAACACCAGGCCGAACACGAGGATCGTGTTGTTGATTGTGCCGGCGGCGATCTTGCTTGCCATCGTCGTCAGGTCCAGCGTGCCGGTCGCGCCATACAGCATCGACATGCCGTACAGCAGGAAGCCGGAAGCCAGCGCGCCCAGCACGAAGTACTTCATCGATGCTTCGGTGGCGTTGGTGTTGTCGCGGCGCAGGGCGACCAGCGCGTACAGCGACAGCGACATCAGTTCCAGGCCCAGGTAGATGGACAGGAAGCTGTTGGCCGAGATCATCACCATCTGGCCCAGCGTGGCGAACAGCGCGAGGCCGTAGAACTCGCCGCCCAGGTTACCGCCCAGCATGCCCCGATCGGTCGAGTAGCCGCGGGCATACACCAGCGTGATGCCCACCGACAGGTAGGTGAACAGCTTGAGCAGGTTGCCCATCGGGTCGGACACGACCATGTTGTTGAACGCGTAGGTCGTGGCGCCGGCGGAGAAATCGCCGTAGGTGATCACCGCCGTGCCGGCCAGGGCCAGCAGCGACAGCATGTACGTGATGTTCCGCTTCGCGGCAGGCAGGTACACGTCGATCAGCAGGATCGCCGAGGTGGCGATCAGCAGGAAGATCTCGGCGTAAATCGGTGCGAGATTGGTATCGTTCGGATTCATGTAACTAAAGTCCTATCTGCAATCAAGGTGCAATCTTGGTCTGCGACACGTGCTGCAGCAGGTCGGCCACCGAGGTTTGCATCGTGTCGGTGAACGGCGCCGGGTACAGGCCCATGTACAGGGTCGCGATCGCCAGGAGACCCAGCATCAGGAACTCGCGGTTGTTCAGGTCCTTCAGTTCGGCCACGTGGTGGTTCGCCACCTTGCCGAAGATGACGCGCTTGGCCATCCACAGCGAATAGGCGGCGCCCAGGATCAGCGCGGTGGCGGCCAGGATGCCGGTCACGAAATTGAACTGCACGGCGCCCAGGATCACCATGAATTCGCCCACGAAGCCGGAGGTTGCCGGCAGGCCGCAGTTGGCCATGGAGAACAGGATGAAGAACGCGGCGAACTTCGGCATCTTGTTCACGACGCCGCCGTAGTCGGCGATCTGGCGCGAGTGCGCCTGGTCATACAGCACGCCGATGCACAGGAACATCGCGCCGGACACGAAGCCGTGCGAGATCATCTGCATGATGGCGCCCTGGGTGCCCATGTCGTTGAACATGAAGAAGCCCAGCGTGACGAAGCCCATGTGCGCGATCGACGAGTAGGCGACCAGCTTTTTCATGTCCTTCTGCACCATGGCCACCAGGCCCACGTAGATCACAGCGATCAGCGACAGGACGATGACGACCGGCGCCAGGTAGTGCGAAGCGTCCGGCGTGATCGGCAGCGAGAAGCGCAGGAAACCGTAGGCGCCCAGCTTCAGCATGATCGCGGCCAGCACGGCGGAACCGCCGGTCGGCGCTTCCACGTGCACGTCCGGCAGCCAGGTGTGCACCGGGAACATCGGCACCTTCACGGCGAAGGCCATGAAGAAGGCGACGAAGATCGCGATCTGTTCGCTCCAGGAGAGCGGCAGCTGGTGCCATTCCAGGATGTTCCAGGAACCGGACTTGTTGTACAGGTAGATCAGCGCGACCAGGGTCAGCAGCGAGCCCAGGAACGTGTACAGGAAGAACTTGAACGCCGCGTACACGCGGTTCGCACCGCCCCACACGCCGATGATGATGTACATCGGGATCAGGGTGGCTTCGAAGAAGAAGTAGAACAGCAGGCCGTCCAGCGCGGTAAACACGCCGATCATCAGGCCGGACAGGATCAGGAACGCGCCCATGTAGTGGGCCACGCGTTCCTGGATCACTTCCCAGGCGGAGATCACCACGATGATCGTGATGAAGGCGGTCAGCGGCACGAACCACAGCGACAGGCCGTCGATACCCAGGAAGTAGTGGATGTTGAAGCGATCGATCCACTTGCTGCTTTCCACGAACTGCACGCCGTGCGCGGCGTTGTCGAAACCGGTGAACAGCGGGATCGTCGGCAGCAGCGAGACGATCGAGCCGACCAGTGCCAGCACGCGTACCAGCCCGGCACGCGAGTCGCGGCCGATCGCCAGGATGATGGTGCCGAAGATGATCGGCAGCCAGATCGACAGGCTGAGGTAAGGAGGAAGATTATTAATCGTTGACTGCATCTTTTATCTCTTATGCGTGTGGCGTTAAGCGTGCCAGAACGGCAGGAAGTACACCAGGAAGCCCAGGATGCCGATGATCATCACGAACGCGTAGTGGTAGATGTAACCCGTCTGCGCCAGGCGCGTCAGCGACGAGAACCAGCCCACCACCTTGGCGGAGCCGTTGACCACCAGGCCATCGATCAGGGCACGGTCGCCCACTTGCCACAGGCCGGTACCCAGCATGCGCGCACCCTTGGCGAACACCGCCTGGTTGAACGCATCCATGTAGTACTTGTTGTCGAGCAGCGTGTGCAGGAACTTGAACTTGTCGTAGAACCAGGCCGGCACGCGCGGATTGACCATGTAGCAGTAGTACGCCGCCACCACGCCGGCCAGTGCCAGCCAGAACGGTGCCGTCTGCAGGCCGTGGATCGCCATCGCGACCGCGCCGTGGAACTCTTCGTTCAGCTCGTGCATCGCCGGGTGCTTGGCGTGGTCGACGAAGATCACGTTGTTAAAGAAGTCGCCATGCAGCATCGGGCCGATCGCCAGGAAGCCGATGATCACCGACGGAATCGCCAGCGCGGCCAGCGGGAACCACACGACGAACGGCGACTCGTGCGGTTTCTCGCCCGGTGCCAGGCCGTGGTGGTGATGATCATCGTCGTCGGAATCGACATGCGATTCCTCTTCGTGGTGCGCGTCCGAATCGTGCAGCGCGTGTGGGTCGCCATGGGCGGCCTTTGCGCTGTGATGATCGTCATGATGGTCATGCGCATGCGCCTTGCCGAAGTTCTCAGGACCATGGAACACGCGGAAGTACATGCGGAACGAGTAGAACGCCGTCACGAATACGCCGGCCAGCACCGCGAAGTTCGCGAAGCCCGCGCCCGGCAGGTGGGTGGCGTGCACCGCCTCGATGATCGAATCCTTCGAGTAGAAGCCGGAGAAGAACGGGGTACCGATCAGCGCCAGGGAACCCAGCAGCGACGTGATCCACGTGATCGGCATGTACTTGCGCAGGCCGCCCATGTTGCGGATGTCCTGGTCGTGGTGCATGCCGATGATCACGGAACCCGCGCCCAGGAACAGCAGCGCCTTGAAGAACGCGTGGGTCATCAGGTGGAACACGGCCACCGAGTAGGCCGAGGCGCCCAGCGCGACGGTCATGTAGCCCAGCTGCGACAGCGTCGAATACGCCACCACGCGCTTGATGTCGTTCTGGATGATGCCCAAAAAGCCCATGAACAGCGCGGTGATCGAGCCGATGATCAGGATGAAGGACAGTGCCACGTCCGACAGTTCGAACAGCGGCGACATGCGCGACACCATGAAGATGCCGGCGGTCACCATCGTCGCGGCGTGGATCAGTGCCGAGATCGGGGTCGGGCCTTCCATCGAGTCCGGCAGCCACACGTGCAGCGGGAACTGTGCCGATTTGCCCATCGCGCCGATGAACAGGCAGATGCAGGCCACGGTGATGATCATCCAGTCGGTGCCCGGCAGGGTCGCATTGACCAGCAGGTCCTTCTTGGCGAAGGCTTCCTGGTAATCCATCGTGCCCGTGTAGGCCAGGACCAGGCCGATACCGAGGATGAAGCCGAAGTCACCCACGCGGTTGACCAGGAACGCCTTCATGTTGGCGAAAATCGCGGTCGGACGCTTGAACCAGAAGCCGATCAGCAGGTACGAGACCAGGCCCACCGCTTCCCAGCCGAAGAACAGCTGCAGGAAGTTGTTGGCCATCACCAGCATCAGCATCGAGAAGGTGAACAGCGAGATGTACGAGAAGAAGCGGTTGTAGCCTTCGTCCTCGGCCATGTAGCCGATCGTGTAGATGTGCACCATCAGCGACACGAAGGTCACGACGCACATCATCATCGCCGACAGCGTGTCGATCTGGAAGCCCACTTCCAGGTTGACGCCGGCCACGGTCATCCAGCGGTACACCGTGTCGTTGTAGGTAGCGCCGTCCAGCACCTGCAGGAAGGTCTGGAACGAGATCAGGAACGCGACCAGCACGCCCAGGATCGTTGCCGCGGTGGCCACCTTGCGGTTGACCACGTTGCCGAAGAACTTCGTGCCCAGGAGGCCCGCGATCGCGGACCCCGCCAATGGCGCGAGGGGAACAGCGAGAAGAAGGTTAGGGTTAAGCCCCGTCATGATGAACCTATCTGTTTATTATTCGAGGGTTAAAAACTAGCCTTTGAGGCTGTCCAGGTCTTCGACGTTGATGGTGTCCAGGTTACGGAACATCAGCACCAGGATCGCGAGGCCGATCGCCGATTCGGCGGCCGCCACGGTCAGGATGAAGAACACGAAGATCTGGCCCGCCGCGTCGCCCAGGAAGTGGGAAAACGCGATGAAGTTCAGGTTCACCGCCAACAGCATCAGCTCGATGGCCATCAGCAGCACGATGACGTTCTTGCGGTTCAGGAAAATGCCGACGATCGAGATCGCGAACAGGATCGCGCCCAGGACCAGGTAATGAGCCAGCGACAGGGTCATGGAGCCTCCTTGGTTGCTTCGGTCGACGCCACATCCTTCTTCACGGCGTCCATCTTGACGATCTTCAGGCGGTCGTTGCGGCGCACGCGCACGGCCTCGCCCGGATCGAAGTACTTGACGTCCTTGCGGCGGCGCAGCGTCAGCGCGACGGCGGCGACGATCGCCAGCAGCAGGATGACGGCGGCCACTTCGAACGCGTAGATGTACTGGGTGTAGATCAGCATGCCCAGCGCCTTCGTGGTGCCGATCGTGTTCGCCGCTTCCGGCACGGGCGTTTCCATGCCAAAGCTGCGCCACAGCACCGAGGCCATTTCCAGCACGATGATGCCGCCGATGATCGAGGCCACCGGCAGGTAGTTCCAGAAGTTCTTGCGAAGCTCGGTCTGGTCGATGTCGATCATCATCACGACGAACAGGAACAGCACCATCACGGCGCCCACGTACACGAGCACCAGCACCACGGCCAGGAACTCGGCTTTCAGCAGCATCCAGATGCCGCCTGCCTGGAAGAAGGCCAGCACCAGGAACAGTGCCGCCGTCACGGGATTGCGCGCCGTGATCACGCGTGCCGATGCGACCACCATGATGATCGCGAACACGTAGAACAATACGGTTGTAAAGGTCATTTCTTATTCCGATCTCGATCAGCGATACGCGGCGTCCGCGGCGCGGTTGGCGGCGATGTCCGCCTCGTAGCGGTCGCCGACGGCCAGCAGCATCTCCTTGGTGTAGTACAGGTCGCCCCGCTTCTCACCGTGGTATTCCAGCACGTGCGTCTCGACGATCGAGTCGACCGGGCACGATTCTTCGCAGAAGCCGCAGAAGATGCACTTGGTCAGGTCGATGTCGTAGCGCGTGGTGCGGCGCGTGCCGTCGTCGCGTTCGTCGGATTCGATCGTGATCGCCATCGCCGGGCACACCGCCTCGCACAGCTTGCAGGCGATGCAGCGCTCTTCACCGTTCGGATAGCGGCGCAGCGCGTGCAGGCCGCGGAAGCGCGGCGACATCGGCGTCTTCTCTTCCGGATACTGCACGGTGATCTTGCGCGAGAACATGTACTTGCCCGTCAGCGCGAGGCCCTTGATCAACTCGGTCAGCATCAGGCTGCCGATAAGGTCTTTTACTCGAGTCATTTTTTGCGCTTCCCTTACTTCCAGATGTTCCACGGCGTCTGCATCCAGGTCGCGACGAGCACGAGCCAGAACAGCGTGAGGGGAATGAAGACCTTCCAGCCCAGACGCATGATCTGGTCGTAACGGTAACGCGGGAAGGTACCACGCACCCAGATGAACAGCGACACGATCAGGAACGTCTTCACGAACAGCCAGAAGAAGCCGCCGAAGCCGCCGCCGAATTCCAGGAACGCGAACGGCGCGGACCAGCCGCCCAGGAACATGATCGATGCCAGCGCGCCCACCAGGATGATGTTGGCGTATTCGGCCAGCATGAACATGGCGTACGACATGCCGGAGTATTCCACCATGTGGCCAGCCACGATTTCCGATTCACCCTCGACCACGTCGAACGGCGCGCGGTTCGCCTCGGCCAGGCCGGAGGTCAGGTACACGACGAACAGCGGCAGCAGGGGCAGCCAGTTCCACGACAGGAAGTTCAGGCCCATGTCGGCGAAGCGGCCGGTCTGCTGGCTGACGACGATGTCGATGAAGTTCAGCGAACCCGACACCATCAGGATCACGACCAGCGCGAAGCCCATCGGGATCTCGTAGGAGATCATCTGCGCCGAGGCGCGCATGGCGCCCATGAACGAGTACTTCGAGTTCGATGCCCAGCCGGCGATGATGATGCCGTACACCTCCATCGAGGTGATCGCCAGCAGCACCAGCAGGCCCGCGTTGACGTTGGCCAGCACGGCTTCCGGGCCGAACGGCACGACCGACCAGGCGGCCAGCGCCGGCATGATGGTCATCACTGGGCCGATCACGAACAGGCTCTTGGCGGCCTTGGTCGGCACCACGATTTCCTTCAGCAGCATCTTGATGCCGTCGGCCATCGGTTGCAGCAGGCCCATCGGGCCCACGCGGTTCGGGCCGATACGGATCTGGATGAAGCCGATCAGCTTGCGTTCCCACAGCGTGGCGTAGGCGACCAGGCCCAGGAGCGGCATCAGCACGCACAGGACCTTGACGATCGTCCACACGAGCGGCCAGGCGGCGCCCAGCGTCGCCTCGCCGGTGGTGGTGATGGTATTGACGATTTCCAGCGCCATTATTTGCTCTCCCCTGCCTCAGTTGCCACTTTTGCCACCGAGATGGAGCCGAACATGTCGCCCAAGGTAGCCGTCGATGCGTGTGCGGCGGAGACGCGTACCACGTTGGCCGGCAGGCCAGCGTCCACGCGCGCTTCCAGGATCGCGGAACCGGCGCCTTGCAGCACCTGCACCATGTCACCCGTCTTCACGCCGATCTGTTCGGCCAGCGCGGCCGAGATGTGCGCCTTCGGTGCCTGCGCATCCACCGTCGCCTGCAGCGGGCCGGAACGGCGCGCCAGGGCGTCGGCGAAGTAGATCGGCACGTCGGCGATGCGCTCGAGCTTGTCGCCGGTGCCGAACTGGGCGGACTTCAGTGCCACCTTGGACACGTTGGACAGCTTGCCCGACACATCGGCCACGCCCTTGCCCAGCACTTCGTCGCGGATCGATTCCGACGTTTCGTAGTCGAAGCCCGCGAGGCCCAGGATGTTGCCCAGCACACGCAGCACCTTCCAGGCCGGGCGGGTCTCGCCCAGCGGACGCACGGTGCCGTTGAAGCTCTGTGCGCGGCCTTCGCAGTTGACGAAGGTGCCCGAGGTTTCGGCGAACGGGGCGATCGGCAGCAGCACGTCGGCATAGTCCAGGCCGTGCTTGAAGGCCGACATCGCGACGACCATCTCGGCGCCCTTCAGCGCGGCGACGGCTTGCGATGGATTCGCCGCATCCAGCTCCGGCTCGGCGTTCAGCAGCAGGTAGGCTTTCTTCGGCACCGCGAACGCAGGAGCGGCCTTGGCCGCGTATGCGCCCACGATGTAGCCGCCCACGGTGTTGGCCGCTTCGGTCAGGTAGCCGAACCTGGCGCCCGTCGCGTTGGCGATCCACTGCGCAGCGGCCGCGATCGCGGACGCTTGCGGGTGGTGCACGGCGGCGTTGCCCAGGAAGACGGCTTTCTGCTCACCCGACAGCAGGCTGGCGGCAACGGCCTTGGCGGCGTCGCTGAACTCGGCCGGGAAGCCGGCCGGGGCCGCTTCGCCCTTGGCGGATGCGATGGCGGAAACGATGCCCGACAGCGCGGCCAGCCAGTCCGACGGCGCGGCCACGATATTGTTGGCAACCTTGATCAGGCTGTCGTCGGCGGTGGCGTTCACCAGCGTCAGCTGGCCGCCGTTCTTCACCGCGGCGCGCAGGCGGGAGGCCAGCAGCGGGTGATCCTTGCGCAGGAACGAACCGATGACCAGCGCGCGCTGCAGGTTCGACACGTCGGCGATCGGCATGCCCAGCCATGGCGTGACTTCACCGTCGAGGGCGAAGTCGGTCTGGCGCAGGCGGAAGTCGATGTTGTCCGAACCGATGCCCGAAGTCAGCTTCTTCAGCAGGGCCAGCTCTTCCAGCGTGGAGTGGGCGGTCGCGTAGGCGGCGATCGCATCGGCGCCGTGTTCGTGACGGATATTCTTCAAGCCGTGCGCGACATATTCCAGCGCAGTCTGCCAGTCGACTTCCTTCCACTCGCCGCCTTGCTTGAGCATCGGCTGCGTCAGGCGGTCGGCCGAGTACAGGCCTTCGTACGAGAAGCGGTCCTTGTCGGAAATCCAGCACTCGTTGATGTCTTCGTTTTCCAGCGGCAGCACGCGCTTGACGAAGCCCTGCTTCACCTGGACGATCAGGTTGGTACCCAGGCCGTCGTGCGGCGACACCGACTTGCGGCGCGACAGTTCCCAGGTACGGGCGCTGTAGCGGAACGGCTTCGACGTCAGCGCGCCGACCGGGCACAGGTCGATCATGTTGCCGGACAGTTCCGAGCTCACCGCTTCACCGACGAACGTGGTGATCTCGGAGTGCTCGCCGCGGCCCAGCATGCCCAGTTCCATCACGCCGGCCACTTCCTGGCCGAAGCGCACGCAGCGGGTGCAGTGGATGCAGCGGCTCATCTCCTTCATGGAGACCAGCGGGCCGGCTTCCTTCGGCACGACGACGCGCTTCTCTTCCTCGTAGCGCGAGTTGTTCTTGCCGTAGCCCACGGCCAGATCCTGCAGCTGGCACTCGCCGCCCTGGTCGCAGATCGGGCAATCCAGCGGGTGGTTAATCAGCAGGAATTCCATCACGGACTTCTGCGCCTGCACGGCCTTCTCGCTGTGCGAGCGCACGATCATGCCCGCGGACACGGGGGTGGCGCAGGCCGGCAGCGGCTTCGGCGCCTTTTCCACCTCGACGAGGCACATGCGGCAGTTCGCTGCGATCGACAGTTTCTTGTGATAGCAGAAGTGCGGGATGTAGGTTCCCAGTTTGTTGGCAGCGTCCATCACCATCGAACCCGGTGGGACTTCTACCTTTTTGCCGTCAATTTCGATTTCAACCATGATCAACGCTTTAGAAGGCCGAGACAGGCACCAGGCAGTGCTTGTGCTCGACGTGATATTCGAATTCTTCGCGGAACTGCTTGATGAACGCGCGCACCGGCATCGCGGCGGCATCGCCCAGCGCGCAAATCGTGCGGCCCTGGATGTTGTCGGCGATCGAGTTCAGCATGTCCAGGTCGCTCTGGCGGCCCTGGCCGTGCTCGATGCGGTGGATCATGCGGTACATCCAGCCCGTGCCTTCGCGGCAAGGCGTGCACTGGCCGCAGGACTCTTCATAGTAGAAGTAGGCCAGGCGTTCCAGCGCCTTCACCATGCAGCGCGTCTCGTCCATCACGATCACGGCGCCGGAACCCAGCATCGAGCCCGCTTTCGCGATCGAGTCGTAGTCCAGGTCGGTCTGCATCATGATCTCGCCGCGGATCACCGGAGCGGACGAACCGCCGGGGATGACGGCCTTGATCTTCTTGCCGCCGCGCATGCCGCCGGCCAGTTCCATCAGCTTTGCGAACGGCGTGCCGAGCGGAACTTCGTAGTTGCCCGGGCGTTCCACGTCGCCGGAGATCGAGAAGATCTTCGTGCCGCCGTTGTTTGGCTTGCCCAGGCCCAGGTAGTTCTCGGCACCGATGTTCAGGATGAACGGCACGGCCGCGAACGTTTCCGTGTTGTTGATCGTGGTCGGCTTGCCGTACAGGCCGAACGAGGCCGGGAACGGCGGCTTGAAGCGCGGCTGGCCCTTCTTGCCTTCCAGCGATTCCAGCAGCGCGGTTTCCTCGCCGCAGATGTAGGCGCCGTAGCCGTGGTGCGCATGCAGCTGGAAGGAAAAGCCCGAGCCCAGGATGTTGTCGCCCAGCCAGCCGGCGGCGCGCGCCTCTTCCAGCGCCTCTTCGAAACGCAGGTATTCCTGGAAGATCTCGCCGTGGATGTAGTTGTAGCCCACGGTGATGCCCATCGCGTAGGCGCCGATGGCCATGCCTTCGATCAGCGCGTGCGGGTTGTAGCGGATGATGTCGCGGTCCTTGAAAGTGCCCGGCTCGCCCTCATCTGTATTGCAGACGAGGTATTTCTGGCCCGGGAACTGGCGCGGCATGAAGCTCCACTTCAAGCCGGTCGGGAAACCCGCGCCACCGCGGCCGCGCAGGCCGGAAGCCTTCAGGTCGGCGATGATCTGCTCGGGCGGGATTTTCTCTTCGAGGATGCGGCGCAGCGCCGAATAGCCGCCACGCTTCACGTAGTCGGCCAGGTGCCAGTTGTCGCCCGTCAGGTCCTTCAGGATCAGCGGGTTGATGTGTCGATCGTGGAGGGAAGTCATTTCTTCAGCTCCTCCACCAGCTCGTCGAGCTTGGAATTGTTCATGAAGCTGCACATGCGGTGGTTGTTCACCAGCAGGACGGGTGCGTCGCCGCAGGCGCCCATGCACTCGCCTTCCAGCAGCGTGAACTCGCCATCCTCGGTCGTTTCGCGGTAGTCGATGCCCAGCTTCTGCTTCAGGTGCTCGCCCGCTTTCACGCCGCCGGACAGGGCGCACGGCAGGTTGGTGCACACGGTGATCTTGTGGCGGCCGGTCGGCTTGAGGTTGTACATGTTGTAGAAGGTCGCCACTTCCTGCACGGCGATGGCGGGCATGCCGATGTAGTCGGCGATTTCCTTCATCGTTTCAGGCGACAGCCAGCCCAGCTCAACCTGGGCATGAGCCAGCGAGGCCATCACGGCCGACTGGCGCTGGTCGGCCGGGTACTTGGCCAACTCGCGGTCGATTTTTTTATAGCACTGCTCGGATAACATAATCTATTCCTGCCTCGTTAGCGGTCGATACTGCCGAACACGATGTCCTGCGTGCCGATGATGGTGACGGCGTCGGCGATCATGTGGCCGCGCGCCATTTCGTCCAGGCTTTGCAGGTGCGTGTAGTCCGGCGTACGGATCTTCAGGCGGTACGGCTTGTTGGCACCGTCGGACACGATGTAGATGCCGAATTCGCCCTTCGGGTGTTCGATGGCGGTGTACACCTCGCCCGGCGGCACGTGGAAGCCTTCCTGGAACAGCTTGAAGTGGTGGATCAGCGATTCCATGTTCGACTTCATGTCCACGCGCGGCGGCGGAGCAACCTTGCGGTTGTCCGTCATCACGGGGCCCGGGTTGTTGCGCAGCCATTCGATACACTGCTTGATGATGCGGTTCGACTGGCGCAGCTCTTCCACGCGCACCAGGTAGCGGTCGTAGCAGTCGCCGTTGGTGCCGATGGGGATGTCGAAGTCCATCAGGTCGTACACTTCGTACGGCTGCTTCTTGCGCAGGTCCCACTGTACGCCGGAGCCGCGCAGCATGGCGCCGGTGAAGCCCATCGCCAGCGCGTCCTCCGGCGACACCACGCCGATGCCGACCGTACGCTGCTTCCAGATACGGTTATCGGTCAGCAGGGTTTCGTATTCGTCCACGTAGCCGGGGAAGCGGTTCGTGAAGGCTTCCAGGAAGTCCAGCAGCGAGCCCTGGCGGTGCTCGTTCAGCTTGTCGATTTCCTTCTGGCTGCGGATCGACGACGGACGGTGCTTCGGCATCGCGTCCGGTAGGTCGCGGTACACGCCGCCCGGGCGGTAGTAGGCCGCGTGCATGCGCGCGCCCGACACGGCTTCGTAGCAGTCGAACAGGTCTTCGCGGTCGCGGAAGCAGTACAGGAACGGGCCCATCGCGCCCACGTCCAGCGCGTGCGCGCCCAGCCACATCAGGTGGTTCAGGATGCGGGTGATCTCGTCGAACATCACGCGGATGTACTGGGCGCGCAGCGGCACTTCGATGCCCAGCAGCTTCTCGATCGCCATCACGTAGCCGTGCTCGTTGCACATCATCGACACGTAGTCGAGACGATCCATGTACGGCACGGATTGCAGGTAGGTCTTCTGTTCCGCCAGCTTCTCGGTCGCGCGGTGCAGCAGGCCGATGTGCGGGTCGGCGCGCTGGATCACTTCACCGTCCAGCTCAAGCACCAAACGCAGCACGCCGTGCGCTGCCGGGTGCTGCGGACCAAAGTTCAGGGTGTAGTTCTTAATCTCAGCCATTATTTCATCCCGTATTTTTCTTCACGGATCACGCGCGGCACGTTTTCACGCGGCTCGATCGTCACCGGCTGGTAGATCACGCGGCCCTGCTCGGCGTCGTAGCGCATTTCCACGTAGCCGGCGACCGGGAAGTCCTTGCGGAACGGGTGGCCGATGAAGCCGTAGTCGGTCAGGATGCGGCGCAGGTCGCTGTGGCCTTCGAACAGGATGCCGTACAGGTCGAACGCCTCGCGCTCGTACCAGTTGGCGGCGCGCCAGATGTCCGTGATCGACTGCACGAGGGGCATCTCGTCGTCCGGGCAGAACACGCGCACGCGCACGCGCCAGTTGTGCTTCACGGACAGCAGGTGCACCACGGCCGCGAAGCGCGGGCCTTCCCACGTGCCTTCGCCGTAGCTGGAATAGTCAATGCCGCACAGGTCGATGAAGGTATCGAACCCGAGTGCGGCATCGTCGCGCAGTGTTTTCATCACTGCGTGGTAGTCGTCGGCCTTGACGACCAGGGTGATTTCACCGAGGGCCACCGTGGTGGTGACGCGCTCGCCCAGGGCGCTGGCCAGGGCGCCTTGCAAAGCTTCCAAATATGTTGTCATAATTTTTTGGGGCGCCCCGTTTACCGTGCGATCGTATTGGTGCGCTTGATCTTGTTTTGCAGCTGCATGATGCCGTAGAGCAGTGCCTCCGCGGTCGGCGGGCAGCCCGGCACGTAGACGTCGACGGGCACGATGCGATCGCAGCCGCGCACGACGGAGTAGGAGTAGTGATAGTAGCCGCCGCCGTTGGCGCACGAGCCCATCGAGATGACCCAGCGCGGTTCCGGCATCTGGTCGTACACCTTGCGCAGCGCGGGAGCCATCTTGTTGCACAGCGTGCCGGCCACGATCATCACGTCGGAGTGACGCGGCGACGGGCGGAACACGACGCCGAAGCGGTCCATGTCGTAGCGGGCCGCGCCCACGTGCATCATTTCAACCGCGCAGCACGCCAGACCGAACGTCATCGGGAACATCGACCCGGTCCGCGCCCAGTTGATCAGCTTGTCGGCCGAGGTAGTGATGAAACCTTCGTTTAATACGCCTTCAATAGCCATGGCTTATTCCCAATCAAGGGCACCTTTCTTCCAGATATACCAAAAACCGACGATGAATTCAGCGATGAACACCATCATCGTCACGTAGCCCTGCCAGCCCAGTTCGCGCATGGAGACGCCCCACGGGAAGAAGAATGCCGTTTCCAGGTCGAACAGAATGAAGAGGATTGCGACGAGGTAGTAGCGCACGTCGAATTTCATGCGGGCGTCTTCGAAGGCTTCGAAGCCGCATTCGTAGGGGGAGAGTTTCGCCGCGTCCGGGCGATACGGGCCAAGAAGACGACCCAGCACCTGGGGAGCGACACCGACGCCGATGCCGACCAGGATGAACAGAAGTACGGGGAAATAAGTTTCGAGGTTCACGATAGGGTCACAGCTGTTGTTGAACGACCGGTTGGCGAGGCACCAACCCGTTGCGGGCTGGCTGGAACGTTAAGCCCCGGTCAAAGCTGAGACGGGGACCGAACGACACATCCTCGTAAAAAAACCAGCTAGAGGCTGTGAGGAAAAACTCATGGGCCTTTTGCTGGCTTCTCAAATTCTGGTGCCGACGACGAGACTCGAACTCGTACAGCTTGCGCCACTACCCCCTCAAGATAGCGTGTCTACCAATTTCACCACGTCGGCATTTCAAGGCCATTATTCTACTCGTCTTTGCGCGTTTTGTTAATGTCAATTGCGCGAAATCAAAGAGAAAAACGGCAAAAACTTCAAAATACTCTGTTTTACTTCGGCGCAGCAGGCGCTGGAGCCGTTGCCGGAGGCACGCCTTCGTTCGAAGCGGGCGGCACTTCGGCATTGGCTGCAGGCGCGGCCGGTGCCGTGGCCGCCGGGATCGCGGCCGAGCCTTTCACGGGCACGGTCACGTTCTGCAGCACGCTGCTGCCCGTGCTGGCGGTGCGCCCATTGGACAACACCGCGAGACCGAGCGTCGCACCGAAGAAGATTGCCGCGGCCAGCGCCGTCGACTTCGACAGGAAGTTCGACGAGCCGGTGGCACCGAACAGGCTGCCGGACGCGCCGGAACCAAACGCGGCGCCCATGTCGGCGCCCTTACCGTGCTGCATCAGCACCAGGCCGATGATGGCCAGCGCCGAAATAACCTGTACTACCACGACCAGATTGAACAAGGTGTTCATGCTATTCCATTCTCAATTGTAAATGCGCGGGCTCGTGGCCCGCCTACCCTACCCGTTTCCGGGATATCTGCTGCGCCGGGGAGTATAGCGGATCGCCGTTGATCATTCGTGACAAATTATCGTTGCCAATGCATGCTACCGATGCGTTACCCCGGCTTTACGGCTTCTGCCTGCTGCCTTGGCGATGCCGAGAAATCGGCCGCGTTCAATGATGCGCCGATACTCAGTTTCGTGCCGCCCCTTCACGAAGCGGCGCGCGCGATGGCCAGAAAGTCATTCGCCTTCAATGATGCGCCGACTCCCAGTTTCGTGCCGTCCCTTCACGAAGCGGCGCGCGCGATGGCCAGAAAGTCATTCGCCTTTAGTGATGCGCCGCCGATCAGGCCGCCATCAATATCGAGCTGGGCCATCAGGTCCTTCGCGTTTTCCGGCTTCATGCTGCCGCCGTACAGGATCTGCAGCTTCGCCGCCGCGGCCGGGCTGCGGTCCGCCACCTGCTTGCGCAAGGCGGCGTGCACTTCCTGCGCCAGCGCCGGCGTGGCCGTCTTGCCCGTACCGATCGCCCAGACGGGCTCGTAAGCCAGCACGATCTTTTCCAGCGCCGGATTTTCCAACACGTCCAGCACCGATTGCAGTTGCGCGCACACGACAACATTCGTGCGGCCGGCCTCACGCTCTTCCAGCGTTTCGCCCACGCAGACCACCGGCGTCAACCCGGCGTTCAGCGCGGCCAGCGCTTTTTGCGCCACCAGTTCATTGCTTTCGTGGTGGTATGCGCGGCGCTCGGAGTGGCCGACCAGCACGTAGCGGCAACCGAATTCCTGCAGCATCGAAGCCGCCATCTCGCCCGTGTAGGCGCCGGCCGCGTAGGCCGACACATCCTGGGCGCCCCATGCGACGGGCGTTCCGTTCAGCTCAGCCTGGCACTGGGCCAGGTAAGGAGCCGGCACGCATACCGCCAGATCCGCATTGCCGGCAACATGGCCTTCAACGATCCCGCGTAATAATACAGAATTGCCGGCAAGGCTGCCGTTCATCTTCCAGTTTCCGATGACGAGTTTGCGACGCATGGCTGTCCCGATGTGTTTGAGTTGTAGGAGTTTCAAGATAACTCGGGATTGTAACTTGCTCGGCAATACAGGGTCAAACGTGCGCCGATCGACTACATGAGCGATGTAGTCGAGTCCGGCACCTGGCGATTACGTCACCTGCAGCATGATTTTGCCGACGTGCGTGCTGCTTTCCATGAGCTTGTGGGCGTCCACCGCCTGCTCGAGCGGGAAGCTTTCGTAGATGACGGGGCGGATCTTCTTCGCCTCCAGCAGCGGCCACACTTTCTCGCGCAACTGCCGCGCGATCGCGGCCTTGAAGGCCACCGAGCGGGGGCGCAGCGTGGAACCGGTGACGGTGAGGCGGCGGCGCAGCACCTGGCCCATGTCCAGCGTGCCCTTGGCGCCGCCCAGCAGCGCGATGATGACGATACGGCCATCGTCGGCCAGGCAGTTGATCTCGCGCGGCAGGTAATCGCCGCCCACCATGTCGAGGATGACGTCCACGCCGTTGTCGCCGGTGAGCTGCTTGACGATGGCGCCGAAATCCTCGTGCCGGTAGTTGATGCCGCGCTCGGCGCCCAGCTTTTCGCAGGCGCGCGCCTTGTCTTCGCTGCCGGCGGTGGCGAATACGCGATGGCCGAGCGCGCTGGCCAGCTGGATGGCGGTGACACCGATGCCAGACGTGCCGCCCTGCACCAGCAGCGATTCGCCCGGACCCAGGCGGGCGCGGTCGAACACATTGCTCCACACGGTGAAATAGGTTTCCGGCAGCGAAGCGGCCTCGATTAGCGACAGGCCCTGCGGCACCGGCAGGCATTGCAGGGTGGGCGCCACCGCATATTCGGCATAGCCGCCACCCTGCACCAGCGCGCAGACCAGGTCGCCCGCCTTGAATTCGCTGTGGGCGAAATCGCCGTCGACCACCTCGCCGGCCACTTCCAGGCCCGGCAGGTCGGAAGCGCCCGGCGGCGGCGCATAGCTGCCGAGGCGCTGGAACACGTCCGGCCGGTTCACGCCGGCCGCGTGCACGCGGATCAGCAGTTCGCCCGGACCGGGCTGGGGCTTGTCGCGGTAGCACAGCCGCAGTACGTCAGGCGGGCCGGCCTTGGTGATCTCGATTGCGCGCATGGTCGTCCTTTCAGGGAAAGGGCGATTTTAGCGCAGGGAAGCATGGCAATGTTTCCACAAAAATGGGGACGTACCCCATTTCCAGAGAAACATTGCCGTAAAAACGGGGACGTACCCCATTTTCGAGGCAACTTCTTATCCGCCTCCTGTCCGCGACGTCCGCGGCAGTGGCTTGCCCGGCCGCCACGCGGCCGACAACGCCTGCCCTTCCTCGATCTGCTCCGGCGTCATCTTCTTGGCGACGGCGGCGCGCTGTTCGGCGGCGTTGGCGTTGCCGCCGGCGGCGGCCAGGTTCCACAGCATGTAGGCGATCACGTTATCCTGCGGCATGCCGCCGATGTGGTAGCGGTACATCAGCCCGAGCACCTGCTGCGCCTCCGCATGGCCCTGCTCGGCCGCCTTGCGGAACCACGTCACGGCCTGCTTGTGATCCTGGATCACGGCATTGCCCGTGTAGTACATGGCGCCGACGACATACTGCGCATCGGCCTTGCCCTGCATGGCGGCGCGGCGGTGCCACATGAGCGCCTGCTTGTAGTCCTGCTGCACGCCGCGGCCCATGTAGTACATCAGGCCCAGAAGGTGCTCCGCGTCCGGATTGCCGGCCCGCGCCAGCGGCAGGATTTCCTTGTAGGCGAGCGCGTAGTTGCGGTTGTTGTAGGCGCTCGCGCCTTCGGCAAAGCCGGCGATCGCACTGCCGTGCAGGGCCAGCGCGAACATCGTCGAGGCGGCGATTGCCGTGATGAGTCTTCCTAGTTTTTTCATTGCGAAATGAATTCGTTCTTGTTGTGTTCCCAGTGCGGTCCAGCTACTTCCAGCTGACCTTCCCCAATCCATCGACGCTGACGTTGCGGTTCAGCGGATTGCCGTACACCGTCACCGAGCCGAGGCCGGACAGGTGCAGATTCGCGTTGGTCCGCGCGTGCACGGTGGCGTTGCCCAGGCCGGACAGGTCGATGTCCACCGAATCGGCCTGGAATTGCTGCGCATTGAGTCCGCCGAGGCCGCCCAGCGATGCCCGCAGCAGCTTGCTGCGCCCGCCGATCGTCACGTAGCCGGCGCCGCGCAGGTCGATGTCGACGTTTTCGCTGTCCGACACCCACATGTGCATGCTGCCCATGCCGCCCAGGTTCGCCTTCATGCGCTTGTAGGCGCCGGCGATCTTCATGCTGCCGGTGCCATCGAGCGTGATGTCGATCTCGTCGCCCGAAAAGCCGGCGACCTCCGTCGTGCCCATGCCTTCGGAGACCAGTTCGCGCAACTGTGGCAGCACCAGTTCGGCCCGCAGGGCCCCGCGACTGCTCTTGTTGCCCGCGCCTTCGCAATCGAGTGCCAAAGTGTCGCCCGTTTGCACCGCCGTCACCTTGCCGACGTAGCGCCGGTCGCCCACGATCTGCAGCGACGGCTCGGCCCCCTGCATCAACTTCAGGTTGATCAGGCCATCCAGTTTGACGCGCACCACCTTGGCGTCGATCATCCTGGTCTCGGTGGTGGTGTCCTGGGCGCGCACGGCGCCCAGGAACAGCCACAGGGTCGTCATCAGGAGGGCAAAGCTGAAGGGTTTGTGCATGGTGCTTCCTTGCTGTTCTCGGGTTGAATGCTCAGCGGACGATGCGTGCCAGCTGGACCCGGACGGCGCGGCAAATCATGTGTGCGGTAATCATCGTTATTCTCCTTCCGGGTGGGTTGATCGAATGTGACATATTAGACGGCTCGCCCGGGCGTGTCATGGCGGCTGCGACGAACTGCAAAATCCGCGGGACAGGCGACGAAATGGCGGTGCAGGCGGCGCCCTCCCCGCTTTCACGCAACAGGCGAGGCCGCGGTCACCGCGGTTCGCGCGGGCTTGACGCCGCACGCGCGCCCTGTTTAGTAAATTGGATTAAACAGCAACGGCATTTCGGGAATCGCTTGATCTTGCTTTTTCAAGAATGAATACTCGTCTCGACAAAAAGGCCGGCCCCGGCCGATATTCCAAGGAGACGAAATGCGATCGACCAAGCGAACCCTGATGAGCCTTGCCGTGGCCAGCGCCTGCGGTCTGGGCGCCGCCCATGTCGCACCTTCCGCGCACGCCCAGGCCGGCGGCGCGGCCGCCGATGCCAATAATGCGCCGCCCGCCGAGGCGCCCCAGCTGGGAGCGACCAATGGGGGCGACCAGATCCCCGAAGTGAGGGTGACGGCGACGCGCTATTCGACGTCGCTGCTGAAGACGCCGCTGGCCGTGTCGGCCTTCAGCCAGGAACAGCTCACGCGCAAGGGCGCGACCAGCCTGAAGGACCTGGCCGGCGAGATCCCCAACGTGGTCATCGACAACACCGGCCTCGACTCCGCCGTGCAGATCACGATCCGCGGCATCACCTCCACCAACTTCACCGAAACGGGCGACCCGGCCGTGGGCTTCCACGTGGACGGCATGTATTCGCCGCGGCCGCAGGGCGCGCAGGCGCTGATGTTCGACGTCGACCAGGTCGAAGTGCTGCGCGGTCCGCAGGGCACGCTGTTCGGCCGCAACTCGACGGGCGGCAGCGTCAACGTGATTGCCGCCAAGCCGGACTTCTCGGGCAATTACGGCAAGGCGAACATCGATATCGGCAATTACCGCAAGAAGCAGGTGTCGGCCGTGCAGAACGTGAAGGTGAGCGACCAGCTGGCCCTGCGCGGCACGTTCATGATCGTCAGGCGCGACGGGTATGCGAACCAGATGCGCGACCTGTCCGAGGCGAATGCCCCCGAGCTGGGCTGGATCCCGAACGGCAAGCCGGACGTGGACCAGCGCTTCAACGCCGTCATCGGCAAGGACAAGTTCTACACGAACCAGGACCAGTGGGCCGCGCGCCTGTCCGCCCTGTACAGGGTGAACCAGGACCTGACCTTGAAGGCCACGTATGAACACTTCCAGGACAATGGCGCCGGCGGGTCCGACTTCCGCGACTGCGATACCACCGCCGGCACCCGCTATGCGTGCGCGCCGGGCACCGGCAAGTGGGACTTGCTGGTCAACGTGCCGGGCGAGGTCGACATGCAGATCCGCACGCTGCGCACCGGCCTGTCGTGGACGATCAATCCCACCACCACCTTCGACTACACGTTCCAGGTGGCCGACCAGAAGCGTTCCGAGATCACCGACGACGACAAGGGCATGCAGCACGCCGCGCCGTTCCAGATCAACGGCGCTTACCCGAACACGACGACCGGCAACTGGGGCACGTGGCCGCTGAAGGACGTGTTCCACCGTACCCTCGATTCGCGCTACCTGTCGACGGTGCATGAAGCGCAGCTGAAGCAGACGCTGGGTTCCGTGCAGTACGTGGCGGGCCTGTTCTGGATGCACGAGCGCAACCGCATCGACTACGAGATGACGGAGACGATCCAGAAGCCGTTCGGCGACGTCGGTTCGGTGCTGTACCACCAGCCGAACCGGCAGGTCGACGCGAAGGCCGCGTTCGCGCAGGCCGACTGGAAGTTCGCGCCAACCTGGACCGGCACGCTGGGCGCCCGCTACAGCCGCGACAGCAAGGAAGACAAGGGTGGCGAAGTGTATGGCGCCAACTGGATCGGCAGCCCGAACTACTACAACGGCTTGTACAGCCAGGGCACGCCGGGCACGCCGGGCTTCCGCGTGCACGACGGCACCGACCTCACCCCGGCAATGGGCGGCAGCGTGGCCGCGTATCACCTGTACGGCGCGCCCACCTCGAACGACCACAAGGAGACCTGGAAGAAGGTGACCTGGCGCGTGGGCCTGCAAAAGCAGATCAATCCGAACGAGATGGCGTATGCGTCCGTGTCGACGGGCTACAAGGCCGGCGGCTTCGCCGACAAGACCGACAGCTGCAACTACCAGCTGTGCGCGGACGGTAGCCGGGGCGTGGTGACGTTCCTGCCCTACGGCCCCGAGACGGTGACGAACTTCGAACTGGGCTACAAGGGCAAGTTCCTGAACAACCGGCTGTCGCTGTCGGCCACCGCCTTCTTCATGAAGTACAAGGACATGCAGCTGACGGGCACTTACTTCATCAACCAGATCATCCCGGCCGCCGGCCTGCCCTGCCCGGCCGACCAGCCGAAGTGCGATGTGTATGAAGGCTGGCGCACGATCAACGTCGGCAAGGTGGACATCCCCGGCCTCGAACTGGAATGGGACTACCGGCCATGGCGCGGCGCCCGCTTCGGCGGCGGCTTCGCCTACATCAACACCGATGTGCACGACTTCAAGGAATTCTCCGACGACTACCAGTGCGACGTGCGCGTGGAACTGGGCATCGAGCCCTGCCCCGGCACGTACAATGGCCCGGACAAGGCGCTGATCGGCCGGCGGCTGTACAACGTCGACGGCAACCACCTGCCGAACACGCCGAAGTACCAGGTCAACCTGAGCTTCTCGCAGGAGTTCGGCTTCGAGAACGGCTACCGCATCACGCCGTACGTGAAGGTGAACTGGCGCGACAAGGCCTACTTCGACCTGCGCAACTCCGAGTTCGCCCATATCGGCCGCTACCAGAAGGCCTACGCGCTGGCCGACATGTCCGCCCGCCTCGATGCGCCGAACGACAAGTGGTACGCGGAACTGTACGTGCGCAACGTCGCCAACAAGCACGCCGCGCTGAACCGCGAATCCGTCTTCGGCGGCTTCATGAAAGCCCGCTACGTCGAACCGCGCATGTTCGGCCTGCGGCTCGGCGCCGAGTACTGATCCCTTTCTCCCCGCCATCCCGCACAGCCGCGCCCCGCGCGGCTTTTTTACAACAGGGGACTGTCCCCGACACTTTTGTTGCGCCGTCGAGACAAAAGCGGTTGGGGACTGTCCCCGATTTTTTACAACACCTCCTGTCGCCGTGGTTGCTCCCAGTTGCGCAAGCGCAGTGGGATGCCGGGATGACGGTGGCACTGTTGAGCTCCTTCACGAACGGAGATCAGCCATGCCACGTCGCGCCAGACTCTTCTTGCCTGGGTACCCTCTCCATATCGTCCAGCGCAGCCATAACCGGCAGCCCTGCTTTTTGGAGCGTTCGGACCTCCACCACTATCTGCACTGGCTAGGCGAATATGCGCAATCCTATCGCGCTTCGATCCATGCCTATGTACTGATGACGAACCACGTGCACTTGCTGGCGTCGGCCGACGATGTATTGCTGCTGTCCGGATTCATGAAAAGTATCGGCCAGAACTATGCGCAATACCTGAATCGCCGCTGCAACCGCAGCGGCAGCGTGTGGGAAGGCCGTTATTGGTCATCGCCTGTGACGAGTGACCGATATTTCCTCACCTGCCAGCGCTATATCGAGTTGAACCCGGTGCGCGCCGGTATAGTGGATTCGCCTTCAAGGTATCGATGGTCGAGCCATGGCGGCAATGCGGGCCTGGTTCTGGATGAATTGCTGACGCCGCACGTCACCTACCTGGCGCTGAACAAGAACGATGCATGCCGATATCGCGACTATCGTCATCTCTTCAGGGAGGCGATCGGGGCCGGCGATCTCGAACTGATCCGGAGCGCGCTCCGCAAGAACCGGCCGCTCTGCGCGGCGTAAGCAGGGTCGAGCCGCTTACCTGTTGGAAAGAACGGGACTGTCCCAGGTGTTGTAAAAATTCAGGGACTGTCCCCAGTGTTGGGGACAGTCCCCAGTGTTGTATTGAGACCAGCTGATCAATGGGCGTTCAGCAGCCTGTCGATATCCGGCCCCATCGCCTCGGCCCACGTGGCGTAAGCCTTCGGCGTCAGGTGCAGGAAGTCCGGCATCGTCTCCTTGGCGATATTGCCGTTCGCCTCCAGGAAGCGTGCGCCGTAGTCGCGGAAGAACACGTGCTTGCCATCGTCCAGCGCGGCAATTTCGCGGTTCACGCCCTTGGCCTTGGCCCGCCGCTCGTCGTTTGCCAGCTCGCCGTTGGGAAGGATGCCGTTCAAGAGGATCTTCGCGTCCGGATACAGCGTGCGCAGTTCCGCGACCACGGCCTTCACGCCGCTGGTGACCTGCTCCGGCTGCTCATTGCACAAGCCGAAGTTGTTCACGCCGATCAGCAGCACCACGACTTTCGGCCTCAGCTTTTGCATGCCGTCGTTCTTCAGCCGCCACAGCACGTTGCCGGTGTGGTCGCCGCCGATGCCGAAGTTCGCGGCGCGGTACTTGCCGAAGCGGCTGTCCCAGGCGTTCTTGTCCCACATCTCGGTGATCGAGTCGCCGAGGAACAGCACGTCCACGTCGCCCTGCGCAGCGCGCGCCTTCAGGCCGTCGTTCATCTGGTGCCAGCGTTCGATCGACATCCACGGGTACTCCACCGTGCGCGGTTCGACGTTCAGCGCGCACGAGCGCGTTTCCACGGCCGTCGCGCCCGCGGACCACAGCGCGGCCAGCGCTGCCAGCACCACCATCTTCTTCTTCATCCCATCTCCTTTGTTGACTTCGCAGACTGGACGGAATGATACGTCAGGGCGCCTTCAACCGCAGCATCATCGCACTGTGCGGCGCCAGCTTCACGTCGAGCGCCTTCGACGTGTCGCCGCTGCGCCCCTGCCACAGCTCGGCCCAGCGGAACGTCTTCTTCTTCAGGTCTGCCTCGTGCTTCGAGATATCGTCCGCCAGCGGATACTTTTGCCAGTCGTGCCGGTAGTCGACGGTACGCTCGCCCCGGTTCAGGAACAGCACACCCCAGTCGCCGCCGGCGAGCGGCTTGATCCACATTTCCAGGTCTCCCTGCGCCATGCGCCGCAAGGCCTGGATACCCAGCTTGTCCTGGTTGATGGCGATGACGTCGCGATTGGTCAGTATCTTCAGCGTCTGCGCGGACATGCTGCGCAGGTCGTTGCCGGAGATGAGCGGCGAGGCCATCATCGCCCAGATCGAGAAGTGCGCACGCTCCTCGTCCGGCGTCAGGCCGTTGCCGACTTCGAGCATGTCCATGTCGTTCCAGTGGCCCGGCCCCGCGTACTTGCGCAGCGCGGCCGTCTTGTCCATGATCTTCAGCACTCCGAACGACGACCACGAGCCGTGCGACAGCTCGCAATCCCAGCACGCGGTGATGTCGCCGGTGGTACGCCAAGAATGTCCCACTTCCTTGGCCCAGTCCCATGGCTTGGTGTCGCCCCATTCGCAGATCGAGAACAGGATCGGGCGGCCGGCTGCACGCAGTGCGTCGCGCATCGTCGTGTACGCGCCTTCCGAATTCAGGCCCTTCGTTTCGCACCAGTCGTATTTCAGGTAGTCGACGCCCCAGGAGGCATACGTGCGTGCGTCCTGGTACTCGTAGCCGCGGCTGCCGGGCCGGCCGCCGCATGTCTTGGCGCCCGCGTCAGAGTAAATGCCCAGCTTCAGCCCACGCGCATGCACATAGTCGGCCAGCGCCTTGATCCCGGACGGGAAGCGCTGCGGGTCGGCCTGGATATTGCCGTTCGCATCGCGCTGGCCGTGCCAGCAATCGTCGATGTTGACGTAGGTGTAGCCGGCGTCGCGCATGCCGTTCCTCACCAGCGCATCGGCCGTTTCGCGGATCAGCTGCTCGTTGATGTCGCAGGCAAACTTGTTCCAGCTGTTCCAGCCCATCTGCGGCGTGTCGCCCAGGCCTTCGTACTTCTGCGCATGCGCCGTCGCGGCGCCCATCACCATCAAGGCGGCAGCGAGCTTTTTCATTTGCGCTCCAGTGCGTGCAGGCGGTCGGCGTAGCGGCGGATCAGCGCAATCGTCGACTTGTCGGTATCGAACACGGAGTACAGGCCCTGCTCTTCCTGCGGCGGGTCGCCCATCAGGTCGTTCCCCTCCTTCCACCAGTAATCCGGATTGGCCGCCCGGCCGGCCCCGCCCCAGGCCCAGAAGTTGAAGCCCGCGATCGGGTCGCCCTTCTCGGCCCGCTCAACCACCACGTCGAACACCACCTTGTAGAAGCGGTCGCGCACCGTGGTCGCCGCCTTGATGTCGAACGAGGCGCCGTCGCGGTCCATGCCGAATTCCTCCAGCACGATCGGCTTGCCCAGCTGTTTCGCATAGTCGATGTGCACGTTCAGGTAATGGCTGCTCTTCTCCAGCGCCCCGCTCCACGTGGCGTCCACACGTTTCGAATCGATCCAGCCCCAGTTCTTCGGCCACAGGTGGTAGGTCAGGTAGTCGACATCCTTCGTGGCATGCGCCTTGCGAAACAGGTCCGGGTCCTGGGCCGAGCCGGCCAGGCCCTCGCTGCCGGTGCTGACGAGGTGGTTCTTGTCCAGCCCACGGATATACGCGGCCGTGTCGGCGATCCATTTCACATAGGTCGCCTTTTCTTCCGGCGTGGACTTGGCATTGCCCGGCCGCGGCTCGTTGGCCAGCTGCCACGACATGATCACCGGGTCGCCCGCGTACGGCTTGCCCGTCACGGTGTTCTTCCGGTTGATGAAGGTACGGATCACGTTGCGATACTCCGCCTGCGCCTTCTCGTTCGTGTAGAAGCGGGCCGTCTCGCGCATGTAGGTCTCGTAGTCCTTGGTCACGTTCGGGTCCAGCGCGGGCGTGCCGGCGAACCAGTTCAGGTACTGCGTCATGCCGCCCGACCATTGCCAGAAATTGTTCAGGTAGATCACGGCCGTCATGTCGCGCTTGCCCATCTCGGCCAGCAGGAAGTCCATGCCGGCGAGCAGGCGCTCGTCGTACTTGCCCGGCTCGTTGGTCGTGGCCGGGCGCACGGCGCTCTTCATGTCCGTATTCTCGGAAACGGCCAGCACGCGCAGGTTGTTGATGCCCATGCTTTTGAGCGTATCGAGTTCCTTCAGCAGGCGCGGACGGTCGTTGGCGCCCAGGTAGGCGCCATACCAGAAGTTGGCGCCGGCGATGTAGTACGGATGGCCGTTGCGGGTGAACTGCGTCTTCTTCACCGCCACAAACTCCGGCGCCGCCGCGCAGGCGCTCGGCACCACACCCATCATCATCAGCGAAGCTGCCAGTGCGATCATCTTTTTCATCGTCATCCTTTCGTTTTCGTGTTCATCGGTTGGCCTGCCGCGTCGAGCACGCGGGCAGGCAGTTGAATCGTTGCGGTGTGTCCTTCGTCGTGCCGGCTTCACCTCGTGGCCCCCGCCGGTGGCGCGCGCTTCGCCGGTCATCCGGCGCCTTCGTGGCCGGCGCGGGTCCGGCTCCAGGTTCTTGTCCAGCCAGGGCTGGGGGTGGGCAGCCAGGCATGGGGCGGCCCCATCGCCAGCAGTAGTGCTGCGTGGTGCTTCATGAGTCCCGCGCCGGTCTTACTTTTCCACGTACATGCCTGCGTAGCGGATGCCGAAATACAGGATGAACACGTAGCAGGCGGCCGGCACGAAGAACGACCATTGCAGCCCGATCGCGTCCGCCAGCGCGCCTTGCACGAAGGGCACGATGGCGCCGCCGACGATGGCCATGCACAGGATGCCGGAGCCCTGCCCCGTCTGCGCGCCCAGCCGGTGCAGCGCCATGCTGAAGATCGTGGGGAACATGATGGAATTGAACAGCCCCACCGCGATCGTTGCCCACATCGCCGTCGCGCCCGAACCGAAGATCGCCACCAGCAGCAGCACGATGCTGGCGGCGGCATTGAACGCCAGCGCCTTGCCGGGGCTGACATGGCGCATCACGACGAAGCCGATGAAGCGGCCGACCATGGCGGCCGTCCAGTAGTAGCTGACGTATTTCGCCGCCGCGCCGTGGTCGAGACCAAGGATCTGCGGTTCGCCGATGAAATTGATCAGGAAGCTGCCGATGGCTACCTCGCCGCCCACGTACAGGAAGATGCCGATCGCCCCGAGCACCAGGTGGCGGTGCCGCAGCACCGAGGCGTGTACCGCCTGGGGCGTATCGCCGGCATGCGTGATCGACGGCAGCTTGACGATGGCGAACAGCACGGCCAGCGCCAGCAGCGCCCCCGCCAGCGCCAGGTAGGGGCCTTGCACCGCCGCCGCTTCCAGCAGCCGGTATTGTTCGAGGGCGGCGCTAGTCAGTTGCGATACGTCGACGCCAGCCTGCGCCCCTTCCAGGATCAGCAACCCACCCAGGGCGGGGGCGATGGCCGTGCCCAGAGAGTTGAACGCCTGGGTCAGCGTCAGCCGGCTCGATGCGGTGGCCGGCGGGCCAAGGACCGTCACGAACGGGTTGGCCGCCACCTGCAGCACCGTAATCCCGGCCGCCAGTACGAAGAAGGCGAACAGGAACAGCGCGTAGCCGCTGATGGCGGCCGGGTAGAACAGCGCGCAGCCCAGCGCCGCCACCACCAGGCCGGCCACCGCGCCGCGCTTGTAGCCGATGCGCCGGATCAGCGCGCCGGCCGGCAGCGACACGATGAAATACGCGCCGAAGAAGCAGAACTGCACCAGCATCGCCTGCACGTAGTTGAGGGTGTAGACGGACTTCAGATGCGGGATCAGCACGTCGTTCAGCGATGTGAGCAAACCCCACATGAAGAACAGGACCGTGATCACCACGAGCGGGAAGGTTTGCTGCGGCTGCGCCGGGGCGCTGCCCTGCGGCGCAAGGGCCGCGGGTGACATCTGTGCCATCGATCGTCTCCTGGTTGTGCCGGCCGTGCCGGGTGTTGTTATGGCAACGATTCTCCCTAAGCACCCCCGGCCGGTCAAACGCGATCGGCGAAACGGGCCCAGTTTAGCGGCGTTCACTAAACAGGCCCTGCGGCCCTTTCCCCGATGCCGGGGCGGGGTGTTGCCGGGTTGGTCAGCGTGTTTAGTAAATGCGACTAAACTGGCGGGCATCGAGGGGCCGCCGTTTGACCATGCGCGCACGGCTGTGCAAGACTGTGCCCATAAAGAACGGCAGGCAGGCACCGTTCGACCATAACGGAGGCGATCCATGAGCAAACTTCCAGCGGGCGGCCGTCGATGAGGGCCGCCACCGCCGCGCAGGGCGGCGTCACGATCCGCGACATCGCACGCGCCGCCGGCGTCTCGGCGGGAACGATCTCGCGGGCCCTGAAGAATGAACCGGGCTTGACGGAGGTGACGCGCCAGATGGTGCTGGAGACGGCGCGCGACCTGGGCTACGACTTCTGCAAGCTGCGCCCGAAGCGGCTGCGGCGCCTCACCTTCCTGCTGCACCGCCAGCACAACACGGCCGCCAGCAGCCCGTTCTACTCGCCGGTGCTGCACGGCGCCGAGGAAGCCTGCCGCAAGCAGGGCATCGTGCTGTCATTCATGGCGGTCGGCCCGGCCGATGGCCTGGTGGACCAGCTGCGCATGCATGCCCCCGACGCGATCGTGTGCGCCGGTTTCTTCGAGCCGGAGCTGCTGACCGCCTTGCGGGGCACCGGCAAGCCGATCGTGCTGATCGACATGAAGCTGCGCGGCTACAGCTCCGTCAATCCGGACAATATGATGGGCGGGTACCTGGCCACGAGGCACCTGATCGAGCGGGGCCGCGAGCGCGTCGGGTTCATCTGCGGCTCGCTGTCGCACTACAGCATCCGCGAGCGGGCACGTGGCTACCGCCAGGCGCTGTTCGATGCCGGCATCCTGGCCGATCCACGGCTGGAAGCCCCGCTGCCGGACGGCGTGGACCTCGAACAGGGCGCATGGGAAGCAATGGAAAGCCTGCTCGCCCTGCCGAAGCCGCCGGACGCCGTGTTCTGCTACAACGACAGCGCCGCCCTGGTGGCGATGCGCTGCTGCCTCGCCAAGGGCCTCAAGGTGCCGCACGACGTGGCGATCGTGGGCTTCGACGATATCTCGACCGCGGTGCTGGGCCACCGCCCGCTGACGACGCTGCGCATCAACAAGAAGGAACTGGGGGCGATGGGCGTGGAACTGCTGCTGGGCGGGCGCACCGAGGAAGTGGTCGAGAAAACCTCCCCGGTCGAACTGGTGGTGCGCGCCAGCACCGTTTGCTGAAGGGGGACCACGACCGCCACGAGCCCCGCACTATCGACGATGGACAGCGCGGACGATGGCCGCGCGGGGCAGGTACGCGCCTGGAAAACGATGGCCGGATCGACAGGTGAAGTAGCGAGCGGCCGGATCGACCGGCCAGGTGACGGACCGTCGCATCGACTAGTGAAGAAACGAGCAGCCGGATCGACCGGCCAAGTGACAAGTGGCCGGATCAACAGGCCAGTGCCACCGTGCGAGCGGCGGCAGGCAAATCAACAAACGATTTTCGCTGGCACGTGCCAGGCAGGAGCGCTCGGGCAGGAACGCTCGGGCATTAACAATGGCGGCGGCCGCGAAAGAACCCTGAAACGGACAATTCATGTTACCAGATTTCCATTCCCGCGAAACCCTGCTGCGGCATATCCGCGACACGCGCAACTTCTACGACCCGCGCTCGACGGACCCGAGCGGCGGCTTCTACCACTTCTACAAGGACGACGGCACGGTTTACGACGCGCATACCCGGCACCTGGTCAGCAGCACGCGCTTCGTGTTCAACTACGCAATGGCCTACCGCCACTTCCACGACGAGGCGGACCTGCGGCGCGTGCGCCATGGCCTGGCCTTCCTGCGCGACGTGCACCGCGACCCGGCCAGCGGCGGCTACGCCTGGGAGCTGGACTGGCGCGACGGCGTGAAGACCGTCACGGATCCGACCAATCATTGCTACGGTCTGGCGTTCGTGGTGCTGGCGTATGCCCATGCGCTGCTGGCTGGCGTGGAGGAAGCGCGCGGCTGGCTGGAAGAGACGTACGAGCTGATGGAACGGCGCTTCTGGGAAGCGGAGCATGGGCTGTACGCCGACGAAGCCTCGGCCGACTGGCAGGTGGCGCCGTATCGCGGGCAGAACGCGAACATGCACTCGTGCGAAGCCATGCTGGCGGCCTACGACGCAACGGGCGAACTGCGCTACCTGCACCGCGCCGAAACGCTGGCACGCAATATCGCGCTGCGGCAGGCAAGCCTGGCGGACGACCTGGTATGGGAACACTACAAGGAAGACTGGTCGGTGGATGCCGACTACAACCGCCACGACAGCACCAACATCTTCCGTCCGTGGGGCTACCAGCCGGGCCACCTCACCGAATGGGCCAAGCTGCTGCTGATCCTTGAACGCCACGCGGACAAACTGGCCGGCCCGCCGGACTGGCTGCCCGGGCGCGCGGCGCACTTCTTCGACGCCGCGCTGGCGCGGGCCTGGGACGAGAAGCATGGCGGCATCCACTACGGTTTCGCGCCGGACGGCTCGATCTGCGACGCCCACAAGTATTTCTGGGTACAGGCCGAGAGCTTCGCCGCCGCCGCCCTGCTGGCCGCGCGCACCGGCGAGCAGCGCTACTGGGACTGGTACGACCGCATCTGGCAGTACAGCTGGGAACATTTCGTCGACCATGAGCACGGCGCGTGGTACCGCATCCTGGCGCCGGACAATGCCAAGCTGACCGACGAGAAAAGCCCGGCCGGCAAGACGGACTACCACACGATGGGCGCCTGCTACGAAGTGCTGGGGGTACTGGCGTGAGCGAACCAGTCTTCATTTCCGCCGGCGAGGCGCTCACGGACCTGATCGTGCAGGGCGCCGCCGGCACGCAATGGACATCGCGCACCGGCGGCTCGACGTGGAACGTGGCGCGCGCCATGGCGAAGCTGGGCGTACCGACGGCCTTCGCCGGTGCCATCAGCCGCGACGTGTTCGGCGACGCGCTGTGGGAAGCGTCGATGGCGTCCGGCCTCGATGCGCGTTTCCTGCAGCGGCTGGACAAATCGCCGCTGCTGGCGATCGTGCACCGCTTGTCGCCACCCAGCTATTTCTTCGTGGGCGACGACAGCGCCGACCTGCACTTCGACCCGCGCGCCCTGCCCGAGGGGTGGCGTGCCCATTGCCGCTGGATACACTTCGGCGGCATCAGCCTGGCGCGCCGGCCGCTGGCCGACCGGCTGCTGGAGCTGGCACGGGAGGCGAAGCAGGCCGGCATCCGCATCAGCTACGATCCGAACTGGCGCCTGTTGATGGACGAGCGCTACGACGCGACGCTGCGCGCGATGACGGCGCTGGCCGACGTGGTGAAGGTCTCCGACGAAGACCTGGCCGGCCTGTTCCGCACCGACGACATCGAGGCGGCGTTCGCGACGCTGCGCGGCTTCAACCCGGCAGCGCAGTACCTGTACACCCGCGGCGAACGCGGGGCGTCGCTGCACGCGCCCGACGGCGCATGGCATGCACCGGCCGTGCCCGTGCAGGTGGCCGACACGGTAGGCGCCGGAGACGCCAGCATCGCCGGCTTCGCCTGGAGCCAGCTGGCCGCGCCGCGGCGCTCGCCGCAGGAACATCTGCACTTCGCCGTCGCGTCCGGCGCCGCGGCCTGCCTCGGCGCCGGCGCCAGCCCGCCGTCTCTTGCGGATATCGAACGACTGCTGCCAGTGTCCTGAATCAGAAGTTCGTTGATTACAAATCTGGCGAAATCGTCTCGAGGCAAGGCGGACATGTCCAGTAAGGCCGGGGCCTTTCCGGGCATTTTCAACGCAGCATCGGGGCGATTCTCGTCGAATTTGTTCAATGAATCTCTGATTCGGGGTACTAGAGGTCAACGCGGCTTGAGATTATGATGGCGGGATTGCCAACCCGACCGGAGTAATCGATGAAGTACGCCCTGCCCCTCATGCTGGCCATGGCCGGCGCCGCGCACGCCGCGCCGCCCGTGGACGCCGCCCGACTGTACCAGAACAATTGCGCCGCCTGCCACGGCGTGAAACTGGAAGGCGCGACAGCGCCCAGCCTGGCGGACAACACCTGGGGGAACGGCGCGCCCACGACGGCCAACCTGGCTAAGATCATCGCCAAGGGCTTGCCGGACAAGGGCATGCCGGGCTGGGAAGGCACGCTGGACAAGACACAGATCGCCGCGCTTGCGGCCTATGTAGCGCCGGGTGGCCGCAAGGCCGCTTCCGCACCCGCCCTGGTAGCGCAACCTAAAACCGTGCCGGCAAACGCCGGTGACGGCCTGTCGCGCCTGACGCTGCCGAAGGGCTTCGCGATCTCCGTCTACGCCGAGAACGTGGAAACCGCACGCTCGATGGCGGTTTCCCCCAGCGGCATCGTCTACGTGGGCTCGCGCAAGGCGGGCAAGGTGTACGCCGTGGTCGACGAGAACGGCGACAAGAAGGCCGACAAGGTGGTGACGATCGCCCAGGGCCTGGAAAACCCGATCGGCGTGACCTTGCTGAACGGCGCCCTGTACGTGGCCGAGATCGGCCGCGTGATCCGCTTCGACGCGATCGACAAGACCTACGCGAGCCAGCCGGCCTACAAGGTGGTGAAGGACGACCTGCCGGACGATAAATGGCATGGCGAGAAGATCATCAAGGCCGGCCCGGACGGCAAGCTGTACATCCCGGTCGGCTCGCCCTGCAACACCTGCGACCGCGATGACGAAGTGTATTCGAAGATCTGGCGCATGAATCCCGACGGCTCCGGGTGGGAGATGGTGGCCAACGGCATCCGCAACACGGTGGGCTTCGCCTGGCACCCGGTGACGAAGGACCTGTGGTTCACCGATAACGGCCCGGACGAGATGGGCGACAACAATCCTTCGTGCGAACTGAACGTGGCACCCAAGACCGGCATGCACTTCGGCTTCCCCTACTGCCATGGCGGCGTGGTGCCGGACCCGAAATTCGGCGCCGGACGCAGCTGTGCGCAGTTCACGCCGCCGGTGGCCAAGCTGGGACCGCACGTGGCGCCGCTGGGCCTGGCATTCTACACAGGTACCCAGTTCCCGGCCCAGTACCGCAACCAGGTGTTCGTGGCAGAGCACGGCTCGTGGAACCGCACGCAGAAGATCGGCTACAAGGTCAGCCTCGTCACGCTGCTGGGTAACCAGGAAGTGTCGACCACCACGTTCATCGACGGCTTCCTGCAGGGCGACGACGTGAGCGGCCGGCCGGTCGACATCGCCATCGCCGACGACGGCGCGATGCTGATCTCGGACGACCACGCGGGCAGGATCTATCGCGTGAGCTACACCGGCAAATAAGCATGCCGCTAGCCCGCACTGCTTGTCGGCTGGCTAACTTTTAAGCAGGCACGCAACACTACCGGTGCGCAAGCTCACTTAATGTTGCGTTACGTCAACAGCCATGCTAAGGTTGTGGCCTTCGCTCCCGGAACGAGACGGCCCAACCTCCCGCCCCTCTCCCTGCCCAGCTCGACGCACATTCCGGCAGCATCCGCGCCCATCTCCCCGCGCATCCGCCCGCTATATACGCGGCCCGATATCGCCGGGGCTCGTCCGCCCTGCTCACTCACGGAATCATCATGTTGAACCGTCTCACCATCCGTACCCGCCTGATCGCCACGATGGCCGTCCTGGGTTTCCTGATCGCCATCACCGGCGGCACGGGCGTCTACGGCATCCGCTCCGTCAATGCAGCCCTCGAGGAGACCTACAGCAACCAGCTGGTCTCGTCGCAGGCCACCTCCGATTCCAAGCTGTTGCTGACGCGTGCGCGCCTGGTGCACGACCGTGCGGTGTTCCACCCCGATTCGCCGGACGTGCCGGCGCTGCTCAAGCGCGCCAACGACTTCCTGGCCAAGTCGGACGAGGCGTGGCAGCGTTACCTGTCCCTCGAACAGGATGCGGAAGAAAAAGCGCTGTCTGACAAGGTGGGCGCCACGCGCAAGGCGTTGGTCGACAATGGCCTGCACGCGCTGGAGCAGGCGCTTCTCGCCAAGGACGCCGCGCGCATCGACCAGATCGTGATGAAGGACATGCAGGCGCTGTACTCCGCCTACAGCGACGCGTCGGACAAGCTCGACGACTACCAGCTCGCCACCGCGAAGCACAGCTTCGAAGCGAGCCAGCGCCTGTACGGCACCGTGATGGCCCTGTCCATCGGCGCCATCATCGCCGGCATCGCACTGATCGTGGTCGCTTGCGTGACCCTGGTGCGCGCCATCATGGGCCCGCTGCGCGAAGCGCTCGAACACTTCGACGCGATGTCCGCCGGCGACCTGTCGCGCCGCGTCGACGTGAAGCGCCATGACGAAATGGGCACGCTGATGAAGGGCCTGGCCACCATGCAGCAAAAGCTCGCCGACACGGTGCGCACCGTGCGCGAAGGCAGCAGCTCGATCGCCGTGGCCAGCAACGAAATCGCCGACGGCAACCTCGACCTGTCGCGCCGCACCGAACAGCAGGCGGCCAGCCTGGAGGAAACCGCGTCGTCGCTGGAAGAGCTGACGTCGACCGTGCGCCAGAACGCCGACAACGCGCGCCAGGCCAGCGACATGGCCGCCACCGCGTCGCAGGTAGCGCAACAGGGCGGCCAGATCGTGGCCCGGGTCGTCGATACGATGGGTGCCATCACCACGTCGTCGAAGAAGATCGAGGACATCATCGCCGTCATCGACGGCATCGCCTTCCAGACCAATATCCTGGCGCTGAATGCCGCCGTGGAAGCGGCGCGTGCCGGCGAGCAGGGGCGCGGCTTCGCCGTCGTGGCCAGCGAAGTGCGCACGCTGGCCCAGCGCTCGGCCGCCGCCGCCAAGGAAATCAAGGAGTTGATCGACAACTCGGTAGCCAGCGTGGAAGCGGGTTCCACCCTCGTCGGCCAGGCCGGCACGACGATGAACGAGATCGTGACGAGCATCGCCCGCGTGGCGGGCATCATGACGGAAATCATGTCCGCCACGTCCGAGCAAAGCTCGGGCATCGACCTGATCAACGATGCCGTCACACAGATGGACCAGGTGACGCAGCAGAACGCCGCCCTGGTCGAGGAAGCCGCCGCCGCCGCGGGCGCCCTGCAGGAACAGGCCGCCACGCTGGAGGAGACGGTGAGCGTGTTCCGGCTGGAACAGCAGGCATCGGGCCACGCCGCCGCGCCGCTCAAGCGCCCTGCCGTCGCGCACTCGGCCGCGCAGCTGGCCTGGCAGTAATCGCCCAATCACCGTTGTAAGAATTTGGGGACAGTCCCCAAATTTTTACAACACTTTGTGTGGCGCTTCCCCAACGGGGACAGTCCCCGATTTTTTACAACACTGGTCGTGGTGCTTGTGCCGCGTTCATGCCTTGGGTGCGGCGGCCTGTGTCCCGCAGGCATAGCAAAACCGCGTGAACGCATTCTTGCGCGCCTCGCAAGCCACGCATCGGTTGAACAGCCCGATCCCGCAGTGCGGGCAAAAGTCGATTTTCGTGTCCTTCAAGTCCACCTGGCGCTCGCAGCCGGGGCACACGCTCTTGGCCATGCGCGCCATGGCGATGTCGTAGCCCAGGTTCTCGCGGCGCTGCGTGTCGGGCAGCGCCTCGGCCGCCTTTTGCCGCTCCAGGTAGCGCTGCAGGCCGAGGATGGCTTGCCGGCCGACGACCACCGTGAGCAGGATACCGACCACGTAGCGGACATAGCCGCCATAGCTCGGCAGGTAAGGCACGAGTTCGACGAAGAAGGCAAACAGCGCGAAGAAGATGAAGCCCCACACGAAGGGCCACCACGTGCTCTTGCGCTTGTGCTTCCACAGCCAGCCTGCTGCCAACAGCAGGGGCAAGGTCAGGGCCAGGCGGTAGGCGAAGATGCGCAGCTCGCGCAGGTGCTGGGCTTTTTCGAGGGGCGCCTGCGCCGCGCGTTCCAGCGCATGCAACTGTTCGTAGGCAGCCTCGCTCGCCTGGCGCGCATTCAGGCGCACCTGCTGCTGCTGTTCCACTTCGCCCAGCGCCTTGCGCTCCCTTGCCGCCAGGTCGTCGAGCTGGCGCGTGCGCGCGATGAGCTCGGGGTCCTGGTCGGGGCGCGCCGTCGCGTGGCGGGTCGAGAGCCAGTTGTTGAAGGTGTCGCGCGCCGATTCCGTGTTCGCCTTGGTCACGCGATGCTGCTGCTCCGCCTGTTCGAGGGCCTTGCGGGCATCCTCTTCCCTGCGGTCGGTGGCGCGGATCGTTTCGTGGACCGCCGCCAGTTTGGCGGGATCGATGAACTGGACCAGTTCGATCGGTTCCTCGACCAGATTCAGGTTGTCGACCACCTTGCCGCCAAGGCCGATCAGGAAGCCGGCGAACAGCAGCGCGACGATCCACAAGCCGCGCTGGAACCATTTTTCGGAGAGGCGAAGTGCTTTGCTCATCGTGATGCTCCCGGTAAGTTGGACCGGAACGGAGCATAGCGGCTTTCGCCGGCGCGATGCTGTGGCAATACTCTAAAAAAAAAACCGCCGGGCTTGCGCACGGCGGTTTTCATCGCTGAAGCGAACGGTGCTTACTTGGCAGCCGCGCCTTCTTCCGCGGCAGCCTTCATGGACAGCTTCAGGCGGCCGCGATCGTCCGTTTCCAGGACTTTCACGCGCACCTGCTGGCCTTCCTTCAGGTAGTCGGCCACGGCGTTCACGCGCTCGTTGGCAATCTGCGAGATGTGCAGCAGGCCATCCTTGCCCGGCATGACTTGCACGATCGCGCCGAAGTCCAGCAGCTTGAGCACGGTACCGTCGTAGGTCTTGCCCACTTCGACCGATGCGGTCAGCTCTTCGATGCGGCGCTTGGCTTCCTGGCCGGCGGCGGCATCGACGGAGGCGATGGTGACGATGCCTTCGTCGGTGATGTCGATCTGCGTGCCGGTTTCCTCGGTCAGCGCGCGGATCACCGCGCCGCCCTTGCCGATCACGTCGCGGATCTTCTCGGGGTTGATCTTGATGGTGATGAGGCGCGGCGCGAAGTCGGACAGTTCCGTCTTCACGTGCGGCATCGCCTTCTGCATCTCGCCCAAGATATGCTGGCGGCCTTCCTTGGCCTGAGCCAGCGCGACCTGCATGATTTCCTTGGTGATGCCCTGGATCTTGATGTCCATCTGCAGCGCCGTGATGCCGTTGGCGGTGCCGGCCACCTTGAAGTCCATGTCGCCCAGGTGGTCTTCGTCACCCAGGATGTCGGACAGCACGGCGAACTTGCCGCCTTCCTTGATCAGGCCCATGGCGATGCCGGCCACGTGCGCCTTCATCGGCACGCCGGCATCCATCAGCGCCAGGCAGCCGCCGCAGACGGAAGCCATCGACGAGGAACCGTTCGATTCGGTGATCTCGGAGACCAGGCGCACGGAGTAGCTGAACTCTTCCGGCGAAGGCAGCGCGGCAACCAGGGCGCGCTTGGCCAGGCGGCCGTGACCCACTTCGCGACGCTTCGGCGTGCCCACGCGGCCCGTTTCACCGGTGGCGAACGGCGGCATGTTGTAGTGAAGCATGAAGTCGTCGGTATACTCGCCCATCAGCGCGTCGATCTTCTGGGAATCGCGAGCGGTGCCCAGCGTCGCCACGACCAGCGCCTGCGTTTCGCCGCGCGTGAACAGTGCCGAACCGTGGGTACGCGGCAGCACCGAAGTGCGGATCGCGATCGGGCGCACCGTGCGGGTGTCGCGGCCGTCAATGCGCGGCTCGCCGTTCAGGATCTGCGAACGCACGACCTTGGCTTCCATGTCGAACAGGATATTGCCCACTTCGACCGAATCCGGTGCCTCGACGCCGTTGGCCGCCGCATCGGCTGCCAGGTCGGCGATCACCTGATCGTGCATCGCGCGCAGGGCTTCCTGGCGGGACTGCTTGACCTTGATCTGGTAAGCCGCGTTGATCTTGGCTTCGGCGAACTGCGCGACCTTGGCGATCAGCGGCTCGTTCTTGGCGGGCGGGACCCATTCCATTTCCGGCTTGCCGCCTTCTTCCACCAGTTCGTGGATCGCGTCGATGACGGCCTTCATCTGCTCGTGGCCGTACACCACGCCGCCCAGCATTACTTCTTCCGACAGTTGCTTGGCTTCCGATTCCACCATCAGCACGGCGGTTTCGGTACCGGCCACCACCAGGTCCATCTCGGACGTTTTCAACTGGGTCGTGGTCGGGTTCAGGATGTACTGGCCGTTGGCGTAACCCACACGGGCGGCGCCGATCGGGCCGTTGAACGGCACGCCGGCCACGCACAGGGCGGCGGACGCGCCGATCATCGAAGCGATGTCCGGGTCGATTTCGGGATTAACCGACAGAACGTGGATGATGACCTGCACCTCGTTCATGTAACCTTCCGGGAACAACGGGCGGATCGGCCGGTCGATCAGGCGGGACGTCAGCGTCTCCTTCTCCGACGGACGGCCTTCGCGCTTGAAGAAGCCACCGGGAATCTTGCCGGCTGCATAGGTCTTTTCAATGTAGTCGACCGTCAGCGGGAAGAAATCCTGGCCGGGCTTCGCATCCTTGCGCGCCACCACGGTCGCCAGCACGACGGTGTCGTCCATCGACACCATGACCGCGCCCGAGGCCTGGCGAGCGATCTCGCCGGTTTCCAGGGTCACGGTATGTTGGCCGTACTGGAAGGTTTTCGTAACTTTGTTAAACATGGGTAATCCCTTTCTATTTGCCGACAGATTTTCAGGCGCTGTCGTTCACCTCACCACAGGCGACCGGCTGATGCCCGCCACCTTATTGCTCTACTATTTCGCTGCTCTACTGCTCGCCAAAGTGTTAATTCCAGTTGGAAATTTTTTAACACTCCAAAAAGACAAAATGCCCGCGACAGCGAACTGGCGCAGGCATTTGGCTAAAACCGGTGCCGCAAAGATTACTTACGCAGGCCGAGCTTGGCGATCAGGTCGCGGTAGCGGTTGGCATCCTTGTCCTTCAGGTAAGCCAGCAGGCTCTTACGACGGTTGACCATCTTGATCAGGCCACGACGGGAGTGGTGATCCTTGGTGTGCTCCTTGAAGTGGCTGTTCAGCTCGTTGATGCGTGCGGTCAGCAGCGCAACTTGCACTTCCGGGGAGCCCGTGTCGTTCTGGCCACGTGCGTTGTCCGCGATGATCGCGGCCTTGTTGATGTTTTCTACAGTCATGATGCACCTTTCACATGCGATATGCGGAGTACGGGACCCTGCACATCGTGAATTACGATAAATGAATATGCCTGCCCGAAAGGACAGGCCCGCAAGTATAACGGAATTCGCGCGGCGTGTACCGCCTTCTGTCTAGAATTATTCAACGTATCATGGGGGCATGATGAAAAAGCTGATCATTCCGACAATTCTCGGCGCCGCCTCGGCCCTGCTGCTGGCCGGCTGCGCATTCGGGCCGCCGCCGCAGCCGGGCGAGCCGATGGCCGCGGTGCAGGCGCGCCTGGGCCAGCCCAGCGCCCGCTTCACCACTGGCGGCGAAACGATCGACGAGTACGGCGCCGGCGCCTTCGGCCAGTACACCTGGATGGCCCGCTACGGCGCCGACGGCCGGCTGCGCTCGTATGAACAGGTGCTGACCGACGAAAAATTCGCCGGCGTGAAACTGGGCGTGGACGACAAGACGTCGATCCTGCATACGTTCGGGCACCCGGCCGAGACTTCCTACCTGTCGCGGCGCGAGCTGGAGGTGTGGAGCTACCGCTATAAACAGTCGGGTGTGTGGGATTCCATGATGCACATCCACTTCAGCCGGGATGGCAAGGTCAGGGAGATGATGGCGGGGCCGGACCCGATGCGGGATCATCGGGAAGGGTTTTTCTAGAAAACCACCGCCGTCGCTGGTGTCGCACACCATTTCCGGGGCTCTTTCCGGAAATGGTGTCCGACACCAAAACTCATCCACCGCGAGCTAGATCCGCTCCGTCTGCGGATTCACCCGCTCCTTCGCATGCAGCTTGTTGAGCGCGGCGAGGTAGGCCTTGGCGGAAGCCACCACGATATCCGGATCGGCGCCCACGCCGTTGACGATGCGCCCGGCCTGCGACAGCCGCATGGTCACCTCGCCTTGCGACTGCGAGCTGGGGCTGATCGCGGCGATCGAGAACAGCACCAGCTCGGCGCCGCTCCTCGCCTCGCTTTCGATCGCGTTGACGATCGAATCGACCGGGCCGTCGCCACTGCCCTCGCACACCACCTCGCGCTCGCCCATCGCGAACACCACGCGCGCATGCGGCATTTCTCCCGTTTCGCTGCGCTGGGACAGCGACACCAGCCGGTAGTGCTCGCCCTCTTCCCGCTCCTCGGTAGAGACGAGCGCCATGATGTCCTCGTCGAAGATCTCCGCCTTGCGGTCGGCCAGGTCCTTGAAGCGGGCAAAGGCCGCGTTGACATCCGCTTCCGAATCGAGCTCGATACCCAATTCCTGCAAGCGCTGCTTGAACGCGTTGCGGCCCGACAGCTTGCCCAGCACGATCTTGTTGGCCGTCCAGCCAACGTCCTCGGCGCGCATGATCTCGTAGGTTTCGCGCGCCTTCAGGATGCCGTCCTGGTGGATGCCCGAAGCGTGCGCGAACGCGTTGGCGCCAACGACCGCCTTGTTCGGCTGTACGGCGAAGCCGGTAATCTGCGACACCATCTTCGAGGCCGGCACGATCTGCGTCGTATCGATGCCGCATTCCAGGTTGTAGTAACCGCTGCGCGTGCGCAGCGCCATCACCACTTCTTCCAGCGCCGTATTGCCGGCCCGCTCGCCCAGGCCATTGATGGTGCACTCGACCTGCCGCGCGCCGCCGATCATCACGCCGGCCAGCGAATTGGCCACCGCCAGGCCCAGGTCGTTGTGGCAGTGCACCGACCAGATGGCCTTGTCGGAATTGGGGATCCGCTCGCGCAGCCGGCGAATCGTCTCGCCGAACAGTTCCGGCACGGCGTAGCCGACGGTGTCGGGGAAGTTGATCGTGGTTGCCCCCTCGGCGATCACCGTTTCCAGCACGCGGCACAGGAAATCCTCTTCCGAGCGGCTGCCGTCCTCCGGGGAGAATTCGATGTCGTCCGTGAAGCGGCGGGCGAAACGGATGGCCTGCGTGGCCTGCTCCAGCACCTGTTCCGGTTCCATACGCAGCTTCATCTTCATGTGCAGCGGCGAGGTGGCGATGAAGGTATGGATGCGCTTGCGGGCCGCCGGCTCGAGCGCCTCGGCGGCACGGGAGATGTCGCGGTCGTTGGCGCGCGACAGCGAGCAGACGGTGGAATCCTTGATGGCGGCGGCGATCGCACGGATTGCCTCGAAGTCGCCGGGCGAGGCGGCTGCGAAACCGGCCTCGATCACGTCCACGCGCAGCTTCTCGAGCTGGCGCGCGATGCGGATCTTCTCTTCCTTCGTCATCGACGCGCCCGGCGATTGCTCGCCGTCGCGCAGCGTGGTATCAAAAATGATCAGGCGGTTACTCATGCATGGCTCCTCGCGATTACTGCTCGATATGCCGCCGCCATGAATCACCAGCTCAGCGGCGTTCGTTGTCGTCGGGTTCCTCGTCGACCTGCACGATCGACACCGGCTTGCCTTTCGCCAGCCGCACGGCAAACACGAGGTAGCCGGACAGGCCGTACAGCACGAACAGCAGGAACATCACCTTCGGCGGATCGAGCGACACCAGCGTGAATGCCAGCGCGATCAGGAACACGGTGATGAATGGAACCGACTTCTTGAAGTTCACATCCTTGAAACTGTAGTAAGGCACGTTGGTCACCATCGTCAGCCCGGCGAACAGCGCCAGCGCCCACGAGGCCCATGGGTAATAGACGCCGTGCTCGCCCATGTCCACCATCACGAGCACGAAGCCGGCGATCAGGGCCGCGGCCGACGGGCTGGGCAAGCCCTGGAAGTAGCGCTTGTCGACGACGGCGATATTGGTGTTGAAGCGTGCCAGTCGCAACGCGGCGCCGGCGCAGTAGACGAAGGCGGCGATCCAGCCCAGCTTGCCCAGGCCGCGCAGCGACCATTCATAGATCACCAGCGCGGGCGCGGCGCCGAACGACACCATGTCCGACAGGCTGTCGTACTGGGCGCCGAATTCGCTTTGCGTGTTGGTAAGGCGCGCGACGCGGCCATCGAGCCCGTCGAGCAGCATCGCCACGAAGATGGCCCAGGCCGCGTGCTCGAAGCGCTGGTTCATGGCCATCACGATCGCGTAGAAGCCGCAGAACAGCGCTCCGGTCGTGAACGCATTCGGCAACAGGTAGATGCCGCGGCGCGGCTTCAGCTCGCCGCGGTCATTGTATTTGCGGGCGAACCTGCTGAAGGCGCCGCGGCGCGGCGCCTTGCCGATGGGGGCGACGCCGGCCTTGGGCCGGCGGCGGGGAAATTTAGCCATGGGATGCCTGCGATTGCTGCGTTATTGTTCTGTTCCGGCCGGGCTTTCCTGCCCGGCCGGGCGACCCCTATTATAGAGGAGCACGCAGCACCGCTGTCGCCTCCCAGCATCAGCGGAAGCGCACCTTGCCCACCAACCGCATCTGCAGCGTGGTTTCACCCGGTTCGAACGAGGGTTCGGCCACTTCCTGGGTGTCCATCGCCCGCTTGCTCATCGACATCATCACGGGTGCCGCGGCGCCCTCGCGATCGGCGTAATTGCCGGAACCTTCGAAGTCCACCGTATCGATCACCGCATCGGTCACCGGGCGGCCCATCGCGGAAGCGACCGAGGTGATGCGCTCGTTCAGGTTCTTGTAGGTGGCGGCGATGCGCTGGTCATCCAGCTTCTTGGTGGCGGCTGGCGTGAGACCGAAATTGATGGCGTTCAGCGTAAGCACCTTCTGCGCCGCCGCCACCGTTTTCGGCAGGCCGGCCAGGTTGGTCGTCTTTACTTCCACATAGTGGCCTACCCGCCAGGCGGTCGGCACGCGCGGCTTGTTCGCCGCCAGCGGCTGTATCGGGCGGTCTTCCGGATACACCGGGTAGGTGTAGTAGTTCATCGTCTTCAGGCTGGCCTGCGGATCTTCGCGCTTGAGGATCTCGAGGCCCTGCTTCATCTTCTGGTTCACGCGCGAGGCGGCGGCGGCCTTGTCCTTGTCCTGTTCCTCGATCGCCAGCACGGCGGTGGCCTGGTCGTTCGGCGCCTTCACTTCGCCGAACGCGGGAATGATGACGGTGGTGCCGGTGGTGGGCGCCTGCGCCTGCGCGCCTGCGTGCGCGGCACTGAACATGGATGCGACCAATGCGGCGGCGGCCACGGTTTTTGTCAGGGTCATGAGCCTCTCCTTCATGTGAAATGGTGTGCGCACTTTAACCGATCCACACCTTGCGCCAGGGAACAGTTGGTGAACGTTTGTAACAGCCATGTCATCGCGGCGCTACGGGAATCTGTCATCATGGAAGACCGAACGTTTTACTGCGCGAAAAATGAAAACAATGATCTTCCTGCCCGCTGCCCTGTCCCTGTCCCTGTCCGTGCATGCGGCCGCGGCACCGGCCAAGCCGGCCGCCGCGCCGAAACTCGTGGTCGTCATGGCCGTGGACGGCCTGCCCCAGGAACAGCTGGTGCGCTACCGCGACCAGTTCGGCAAGGGGGGCTTGCGCCGCCTGCTCGACGGCGGCGCCTGGTTCAGCGATGCGCACCAGGCGCACGGCACCACCGTCACCGCCGTCGGCCATGCCGCGATCCTGTCCGGCGCGTACCCGAACCAGCATGGCATCGTGGCCAACTACTGGATCGACCGCGCGACAAACCAGTCCGTCTACTGCACCGAGGACCGCAACCACCGCTACATCGGCGAAGATACCGATCCGAACGACGGCACCTCGCCCGCCCGCCTGCGCGTGGATACGCTGGGCGACCAGTTGCGCTACGCGACCGGCAATCGCGCCAAGGTCGTCGCCGTGTCGGGCAAGGACCGCGGCGCGATCCTGCTGGCCGGCAAGGGCGGCACCGCCTACATGTACATGGAGGGCAGCGGCAATTTCGCCAGCAGCAGCTGGTACATGCAACAGCATCCGCAATGGGTGCAGCAGTACAACGCGGGCAAGCCGCAAGACCGCTACTACGGGCAGAAGTGGCGCCCGCTGCTGGCCGACAGCGCCTATGCGAACGACGCGGAAGGCCCGCTGTTCTCCTTCTCGTACTACAGCGACAACGGCAAGCCCGATGCCGACTACTACAAGCGGCTGAAGGAGGGCCCGGCCGTGGACGAGCTGACGCTGGACTTCGCGCGCGCCGCCATCGAGGGCGAGGCGCTGGGCGCCAACCCGGCCGGCGTGCCCGACCTGCTGGGCGTGAGCCTGTCCGGCCACGACTACGTGAACCACCGCCACGGCCCGGAAAGCAAGATGTCGCACGACCACCTGCAGCGGCTGGATCGCATGCTGGCCGGTTTCTTCACCTATCTCGACAAGCGGGTGGGCGCCGATGAATGGCTGATCGTGCTGACGTCCGATCACGGCTTCGCCAACAGCGCCGAGTTCTCGCAGAAGCAGCGCATCGACGCCGGCCGCATCGACGGCAAGAAACTGATGGCCGGCCTGGAGCAGCACCTGGCCGCCACCTTCAACGGCGCCAAACCGATCGCCAACGCCTCGCCGCCGAACATCTACTTCGACATGGCCGCCATCGACAAGGCCGGCATCCGCCGCGCCGACGTGGAAGCGGCTGCCAGCCGCTGGCTGCTGGCGCAGGCCGGCGTCGCCGACGTGTACACCCGCACACGCTTCGAGGAGAGCGGCGCGAACGGCACGCGGCAGGACCTGCTGATGCGCCGCGGCTGGCATCGCCACGAATCCGGCGACATCGTCGTCGTGCCGCGCGCCTACTGGGCCTTCGGCTCGGGCACCAGCGGCGCCACGCACGGCACCCCTTACCGCTATGACACGAGCGTGCCGTTGATCATGATGGGCAAGCGCTGGATCGCACCGGGCAGCTATTCGCAGTACGCCGAGGTGGTCGATATCGCCCCGACGCTGGCCGCCCTGCTGCAGGTGCGCGCGCCGGCCGGGGCCGAGGGGCGTGTGCTGACGGAGATCTTGCAGCGCAGATAAGTACCAACATCGTTCCCTGGTGTCGCACACCATTTCCTACGGAAATGGTGTGCGACACCGGTTTTCTCAAACCGGAGCCTGTCACCGTTTTCCGAACGGTTCCCCCGCCACCTCACCGCAACGCCTGATACAGCTCCGCGATATCGTAAGGCTTGGCCAGCAGCCGCACGCCCGGCAGGTTGACCCGGCTCTCCGTATAGCCCGTGGCCAGCACGATCCGCACGTCCGGATAGCGCGTGCGCACGATGCGCGCCAGTTCCACGCCGCCGATCGCGCCGGGCATCACGATGTCGGAAAACACCTGGCGCACCGGTGCGCCCGATTCCAGCACCGCCAGCGCCTCCTCGCCGCTGCCGGCCGCGTGGACGTCGAAGCCGCCGGTGGCCAGCGCGGCCAGCATCGTTTCTCGCACCAGCACATCGTCTTCCACGAACAGCACGAGTCCCTCGGCCGGCTTCAGGTCGGGCACCACCCTGGCGCCTTCTTCCTGCGTTACGGCGATGCCGGCGGCGCGCGGCAGCCAGATCGTCACCATGGTTCCGGCACCCGGCTCGCTGTCCAGCACCAGCGTGCCGTTCGACTGCGTGGCGAAGCCGTAGGCCTGCGGCAGGCCGAGGCCCGTGCCCTTGTCGACGGCCTTGGTGGTGAAGAACGGCTCCAGTGCGTGCGCCAGCGTTTCCTGGCTCATGCCGGTACCGGTGTCGGTCACCGACACGCGAAGATAGGCGCCGCCGGGCAGTCCGTGCGCCCCGTCGGGCAACATCTCGTTGCGCAGCGCCACGCCGACCTTGCCGCCCGCGGGCATCGCGTCGCGCGCATTGATCACCAGGTTCAACAACGCCAGTTCCATTTGCAGCGGATCGATGGTGACGGGCCACGGGCTTGCGGGAATGTCGAGCACCAGTTCCACGTTGTCGGGCAGCGCGTTCTTCAGCATCGGCAGCACGTTATGCGCGGCCGTTGCCGGGTCGACGGTGGCCAGCCGCGCATCCTGCACCGTGCCGAACGAGCGCATCTGCCCCGTCAGGGTGGTGGCGCGCGCGATGGCGCGCTGGCAGGTTTCCGCCAGCGCCTGCACCCGCGCGCGGTCCTGCGTCATGGGGATCAGTTGCAGCGCGCCGGACAGGGTTTGCAGCACGTTGTTGAAATCATGGGCGATGCCCGCGGTAAGGCGGCCCAGCGCCTCCAGCTTCTGGCCCTGCAGGAGGGCGCGCTGGGCACGTTCGGCGGCGGCCACCGCCTCGGCTACCTTGCGTTCGAGCTGGGCTTCGTTGTCGCGGATGCGCGCGGCGGCGTCGGCAAGCGCACGGCTGACGGCGTCGGCTTCCGCCATGCCCGAGGTGAAAGCGGCAAGCGGTTCGCCGCGCCCCAGCGCTTCGGCAGTGTGGCGCAGGTGCTCGATGGGTGCGGCCGTGCGCCGCGCATACCAGTGCGCGCCGGCGATGGACAGGCCGAGCATCAGCACGATCATCGCCGTGAATCCCGTTGCGGCGATGATGGCCGGCCGCCGCATCTCTTCCAGCGGCACGCTGAGGATGACGGTCCAGTTGGACAGTGGTGCGCGCGCAAAGAACGCGATCGTGTCGATCCCCGACAGCGTCACCCCCTGGTGCACGCCGGAGCGTTCGCCAGCCATGATCCGTGCCCGCAATGCCGGCCGCACCTGCCGGCCGGTGTATTTGGCTGCCTCGCGGCTGCGCGCGATCACGCGGCCCTGGCGATCCGTCAGCGAAGCGATCCATTCGGCGGGTAGCCCCTGCTGGACGAGCAGCGGCACGAGCCGCTCGGCCGCGATGCCCATCGCCAGGTAATAGCGCGCCTTGCCGTCGACCTCCACGGGAATCTGCACCGCGATATCGGGCCGCTTGCCGACGGGCGCCATGAACAGGTCGGAGACGACGGTCCCGCGCGGACCGGCAGCGCTCCGCAGCGCCATCAGGTTCGATTTGCTTTGCGGCGGCATGGCGCCGGCCGGCTGGCGGCTATTGAGCAGCTGCCGGCCTTCCAGGTCGGTGATCACCACGACGGCGTATTCAGGGGGCGCCACGCGGCGCGCCTGCTCGCGGAAGGCCGCGAAGTCGCCGTCCCGCATGGCCGGCGACGCGGCCAATGTGCGCAGCGTGGCTTCCATGGCCAGCAGTTCGCGGTCGGCCAGCAGGGATAGCGCCCGCACGGCTTCCTTCATGCCGGACACCTCCGCCTTGCGCTGTTCCTGGTACACATACCACACCGCGACCGATGCCGCGACGATGGCGGGCAGCAGGATCGACAGGATCAGGAGCAGCAGGCGGGTGCGTATGCGCATGGAACCTTCGGGATGGGAAGCAATGGGAAAGGCAGTAACAAAACGGCAATGATCATTCTAGCCGAGCACGGCCGCACGTGGGGGTGAGCCCCCATCGTGCGCACGCTTCGTCGCGCTGGCGCACCGGTTCGCCGCAAAACCGTGGCGGGCGCCCGATGGCGCCGCTACATTGGCCCCACAATCCTTACCGGAGATCCCCGATGAAGAAACTGCTGGCAACCGCCCTGCTGCTTTCCACATCCTGCGTGCCGCTTGCCGGACGTAGATCGATGCGTTGCTGGAGGCACTGGAGCGACAGCGGGGGCACGGCGCGAGGGGCGGAGCAATCCGCAACACTGTTGGCTTAAGCAAACCGGTGTCGTACACCTTTTTCTGCAAGAAAAAGGCGTACGACACCGGTGTTCGGCTGCCGACAGCCACGTCGGCTCGGTATTTCGGCAAAAAAAAACGGCCCGCGAGGGCCGTTCTTCGTTGGGCGATGCCCGATCAGTTCTTCGACTTGTCGACCATCTTGTTGGCGGCGATCCACGGCATCATCGCGCGCAGTTTCGCACCGACTTCCTCGATCTGGTGCTCGGCCGTCAGGCGGCGGCGCGAGATCAGGGTCGGGGCGCCGGCCTTGTTTTCCAGGATGAAGGACTTGGCGTATTCGCCGGTCTGGATGTCCTTCAGGCACTGGCGCATGGCTTCCTTCGTCTCGGCGGTGACGACGCGCGGGCCGGTCACGTATTCGCCGTATTCGGCGTTGTTCGAGATCGAGTAGTTCATGTTGGCGATGCCGCCTTCGTAGATCAGGTCGACGATCAGCTTCAGCTCGTGCAGGCACTCGAAGTACGCCATTTCAGGAGCGTAGCCCGCTTCCACCAGCGTCTCGAAGCCAGCCTTGATCAGCTCGACGGTACCGCCGCACAGCACGGCCTGTTCGCCGAACAGGTCGGTTTCGGTCTCTTCGCGGAAGTTCGTTTCGATGATGCCGGCCTTGCCGCCGCCGTTCGCGGAAGCGTAGGACAGGGCGATGTCACGGGCGGTGCCGGACTTGTCCTGGTACACGGCGATCAGGTGCGGCACGCCGCCACCCTGCTTGTAGGTGTTGCGCACGGTGTGGCCCGGGGCCTTCGGCGCGACCATGATCACGTCGAGGTCGGCGCGCGGCACGACCTGGCCGTAGTGCACGTTGAAGCCGTGCGCGAAGGCCAGCACGGCGCCTTCCTTGATGTTCGGTGCCACGTTTTCGTTGTAGACCTGGGCAATGTTCTCGTCCGGCAGCAGGATCATGACGACGTCGGCAGCCTTCACCGCATCGTTCACTTCGGCGACCTTGATGCCGGCCGCTTCGACCTTCTGCCACGACGCGCCGCCCTTGCGCAGGCCAACGGTGACGTTGACGCCCGACTCGGTCAGGTTCTGCGCGTGGGCGTGGCCCTGCGAGCCATAGCCGATGATGGCAACGTTTTTACCCTTGATCAGGGAGAGGTCGGCGTCTTTGTCGTAGAAAACTTTCATGGTCATTCCTAAATTTTGTGTGAATCGTATAAATCGTATTACTGGTCCGGCGGGGCCGGGATCAGAGCTTCAGGATGCGTTCGCCGCGGCCGATGCCGGAGCCGCCCGTGCGGACGGTTTCCAGGATCGAGGCACGGTCGATGGCGTCGATGAAGGCGTCCAGCTTGCTCTTGGCGCCGGTCAGCTCGATCGTGTAGGTCTTCTCGGTCACGTCGATGATGCGGCCGCGGAAGATGTCGGCGGTGCGCTTCATTTCCTCGCGCTCCTTGCCCACTGCCCTGACCTTGATCAGCATGAGCTCGCGCTCGATGTGCTGCCCTTCGGTCAGGTCGACCACCTTCACCACCTCGATCAGGCGGTTCAGGTGCTTGGTGATCTGCTCGATGATGTCATCGGAGCCGCTGGTGACGATGGTCATGCGCGACAGCGTGGGATCCTCGGTCGGCGCCACGGTCAGCGTTTCGATGTTGTAGCCGCGTGCGGAGAACAGGCCGACGACGCGCGACAGCGCGCCCGCTTCGTTTTCCAGCAAAACAGAAATGATGTGTCGCATATCAGAGGTCCTCCGAACCGAGCAGCATTTCGGACAAACCCTTGCCCGCCTGGATCATCGGCCACACGTTCTCGCTCTGGTCGGTAATGAAGTTCATGAACACCAGGCGGTCCTTCATGCCGAACGCTTCGCGCAGCGCGCCGTCGACGTCGCCCGGCTTCTCGATGCGCATGCCCACGTGGCCATAGGCCTCGGCCAGCTTTTCGAAGTCCGGCAGCGAATCCATGTACGACTCGGAATAGCGCGAACCGTAGTCCAGCTGCTGCCACTGGCGCACCATGCCCAGGAAGCGGTTGTTCAGCATGATGATCTTCGGCGTCAGGTGATACTGCTTGCAGGTCGCCAGTTCCTGGATGTTCATCTGGATCGAGCCTTCGCCCGTGATGCAGGCCACGGTCGCGTCGGGGTTCGCCATCTGCACGCCCATCGCGTACGGCAAGCCGACACCCATCGTGCCCAACCCGCCGGAATTGATCCAGCGGCGTGGCTTGTCGAACTTGTAGTACTGGGCGGCCCACATCTGGTGCTGGCCCACGTCGGACGTGATGAAGGCGTCGCCGCGGGTGATTTCGTAGACTTTCTCGACGACCGATTGCGGCTTGATGATCGTGTCCGAACCCGGGTACTTCAGGCACTGGCGGTTGCGCCATTCCGTGATCTGGCCCCACCACTTGGACAGCTGGGCCGGATTCGGCTTGTGGTCGGCGGCGTCGAGCTGCGCCAGGAATTCGATGAGCACGTCCTTGACGTTGCCGACGATGGGAATGTCGACCTTCACGCGCTTGGAGATCGACGACGGGTCGATGTCCACGTGGATGATCTTGCGGGCATTCTGGGCGAAGTGCTTCGGATTGCCGATGACGCGGTCGTCGAAGCGGGCGCCGATGGCGATCAGCACGTCGCAATTCTGCATCGCCATGTTCGCTTCGTAGGTGCCGTGCATGCCGGGCATGCCCACCCACTGGTCGCTCGATGCGCGCGAGCCGCCCAGGCCCATCAGCGTATTCGTGACGGGGAAGCCGAGGCGCTCGACGAGCTTGTTCAATTCATTGTGCGCGTTCGCCAGGATCACGCCGCCGCCCGTGTAGATCATGGGGCGCTCGGCTGCCAGCAGCAGCTGTACCGCCTTGCGGATCTGGCCGGAGTGGCCCTTGTCCACCGGACGGTAGGAACGCATCTCGATCTCCTTCGGATACGAGAACACGTGCTTGTGCATCGAGATGTCCTTCGGGATATCGACCAGCACGGGGCCGGGGCGGCCGGTACGGGCAATGTAGAAGGCCTTCTTGACCGTTTCCGCCAGGTCCTTGACGTCCTTGACGAGGAAGTTGTGCTTGACGACGGGGCGCGTGATGCCGACGGTATCGCATTCCTGGAACGCATCCTGGCCGATCGCGTGGCTCGGCACCTGGCCGGAAATGACGACCATCGGCACGGAGTCCATGTAGGCGGTCGACAGGCCGGTCACCGCATTGGTGACGCCGGGGCCGGAGGTGACGATGGCGACGCCGACTTTCTGCGAGCTGCGCGAATACGCGTCCGCCGCATGGATGGCGGCCTGCTCATGGCGAACCAGGATGTGCTGGAATTTTTCCTGCTTGAAGATCGCGTCGTAGATGTAGAGGACTGCTCCTCCCGGATAGCCGAAGACGTGTTCGACGCCCTCTTCGGCCAGGCAGCGCACGAGGATCTCGGCGCCAGTGATGGCTGCTTCGGTGTTCATGAAACATTCCTTTCAAGGTCCATAGGAGATTGAACGGATGCTCTTGCCTGTCGAAGTAGCCTATCGCCACAGCTCCCTCACGCATACTTTCATTTGCGGTCACGCCGGCTGTTCCCCCAACCGTAGTGGGGTGCGAGACGGACGCTGTAACGCAACTCTTTCTGCCTGAGTTTCTGCAGCTGTTCGGCCGACCTCTCGCGCTTATGGCGCGGGCTGGAGCAAACTGCTGACATATGAAAGCGGATCGGGCACGGAAACGTTTTGTGCAACAGCGCGCGACCTGGGAGCTTCGTGGTGTGCGAAGCGTTCCATACGTTACTGCGTTGCACCATCAGTGGTCAAGGAATATTATGATTTTTTCGCCTCATCGCTCCTTTCGGGTGCATGAACAATGGGCTAGCGTGGCGAAAAGCGCCAAAAAAATGCGGCCGTGCGCGTTTTTTGCTAGGATGCACAGTTCAGAAGACCTCAACGGCACCGTAATCCCCTCCTGATGGCAACAGATAAAGAACTTTCAGACTTTCTGGAAAACGTCGAACGACGTGCCTTCAAGCAGGCGGTCTATGCGGTACGCAAGGATGAGGCGGCACTGGACATCGTCCAGGACGCGATGATCAAACTGGCGGAAAAATACGGCGACAAGCCGGCCGCCGAACTGCCGCTGCTGTTCCAGCGGATCCTGCAGACTACCATCCTCGACTACTTCCGCCGCGAAAAGGTGCGCAACACCTGGGTGAGCCTGTTTTCCGGGCTCGGGAATTCCCAAGAGGAACATGAGGATTTTGATATACTCGAATCCTACGAGGCCGAACAAGGCACCCAGGCCGCCGAGTCCAGCGCCGACCATGTCGAGCGCATGCAGGTACTGCAAATCATTGACGATGAAGTGCAAAAGCTCCCTACGCGTCAACGGGAAGCATTCCTTATGCGTTACTGGCAGGATATGGATGTAGCAGAGACGGCCGAAGCGATGGGATGTTCCGAAGGGAGCGTGAAAACACATTGCTCAAGAGCAACTCACACTCTCGCCGAAGCACTCAAAGCCAAGGGAATCAAATTATGAACACCGAAGAAATCAATTTCGCTTACCGCGTGCGCCATGCGCTCAACGAGAAGCTGGACGATTTGCCGGCCTCGACCACCGATCGCCTTGCCGCCGCCCGCCAGGCCGCCCTGGCCCGCAAGAAGCCGCACGTGGAAGTGCGCGCGACCCGTACCGCGACGGTGGCCGCCACCGCCGGCGGCAACGGCATGTTCTCGGCACCCTTCAACTGGATCAGCCGCTTTTCGGTGGCCCTGCCGCTGCTGCTCGTCGTCGGCGGCATGGTCGGTGTGTACCAGTACGAACAGCAGCAGTCGATCGCGGAGCTGGCGGAACTGGATGCGGCCCTGCTGACGGATGAATTGCCGCTGTCGGCTTACCTGGATAACGGCTTCAACGCCTACCTCGAAACCCGCGGGCGTTGAGGATGGCGGATAAGCGAGGTCGCGCTTGGTTGTGGGGCGGTGCCGCCGCGCTGATCGTCGCGATCGTTGCAGGCGCCGTCGCCCTGCGCCATGCCGGCCAGGCGTCGGCGCCGTCCACGGCCGCGTCCGCCTCTGCCCTGCTTGCCCCTTCCGTGACCGGCCTGCGCTGGCAAGATCTCACGCCTGCCCAGCAGGAAGCGCTCGCGCCGTTGAAAACGAGCTGGGATGACCTGGGGCCGGTGCGCAAGCAGAAATGGCTCGACATCGCCGCCCGCTACGCGACGATGAAGCCGGCGGAGAAAAAGCGCATGCTGGAGCGGATGCGCGCCTGGACCGAGCTGTCACCTGAGGAACGCAAGGCCGTGCGCGAAAATTACGCTCGGGCACAACGCATGGTCGGCGGCAAGAAGGCGGCCCAGTGGGAGGAATACCTGCAATTGCCGGAAGAGGAAAAGCGCAAGCTCGCCGGCAGCGCGGCAGCCAAGAAGCCGCAGGTGGCCAAGCCGCCGACGCCGAAGGAAAGCCTGGCGAAGACGCCCCAGCCGATCAAGCCGAACACACCGATCGTGCCGCCGCCGTCGATGGCCGTGACGCCGACCCCGGCACCGCCAACGCCGCTGCCGCCGCCACCGGCGCCGCAACCGGTGCAGGAACTCGTGTACCCGCTGGAAGGTGCCGCGACCCCGGCGGTGATGATGCAGCAGAATTCGCAAGCGCCCACGCATCCCGCGGCACCCGCAGCCCCGTCCGTTGCCGCGCCAACCCCGGCGCCTGTGCCCGCGCCCGCACCCGCGACGTCGTCGGCCACGCCAAATGCCGTCAAATAACGCGACAGCAGCCGTGCCGTCGGTCAGGCGTCGCCTGGTCTCGATGGTCTATGAGCTGCTGCTCGCGTTTGCCGTACTGTTCCTGCCCTTCCTGGTATTCGAGATGCTTGTCGATGCCAGCCACGCCGCCGCGGCGGAACATGGCCGCCAGGCCCTTGCCTTCCTCGTGCTGGGCGCCTACTTCATCGACCAATGGAGCCGCAACGGCCAGACTCTGGCGATGCAGACGTGGCGCCTGCGCGTAACCCTTCCCGACGGTGCACCGGTCCCCCTGAAGCGTGCAACGCTGCGCTACCTGCTGGCCTGGATGTGGGTGCTGCCGGCGCTCGTCGCCAGCTGGGCCTTCGGGCTGGAACACTGGGGCGCGCTCGGCGCGATCGCCATCGGCATCGCCCTCTGGGCGCTGACGGCATTCCTCGACCGCGACCGGCAATTCCTGCATGACCGCATCGCCGGCACGCGACTCGTCCAGTTGCCGAAGCCGGTGAAGAAGGAGGCTGCCGGGGCAGCCTGACCTTGCAGGCGGCAAGGGCCGCCCTCACCTGTGGCGGCATGAAGCCGGATTCCCCTTCCGATCCGCTGTGCCCCTTGTGCGGCCGCCCGCTCGGCACGGCCAACATCGACCGCCACCACCTGGTGCCGAAGTCGCTGAAGGGGCGCGAACAATTCCCCATCCACAAGATCTGCCATCGCAAGATCCACTCGGTGTTCACTGAAAAGGAACTGCTGCGCACCTATCACACCTGGGACAAGCTGCGCGAAAACGCCGACATCCGCACGTTCATCGACTGGGTCGCGCGCAAGCCGCCGGAGTTCTATACGACCACGGCGACGGCGAACAGCAAGAAGCGAAAATAAAACCCGGTGACAGGCACCGGCTAAAAAGAAATATTTCAAAAACCCAGGTGCCTGTCACTGGTCTTCTGGAAATGTTTCAAAAAAGGCGGTGCCTGTCACCGGGGTTCAGGAAATGTTTCAAAAAACCGGGTGCCTGTCGCCGGTTTTAGCGCAGGAAAACCTGTGTTCTGCAGCCGGCGCGTGGAATTCCTGCCGACCCGGAGCGATCAGAAACGTTCGTAGCCGAGGAGGTAGCGCCACTGGCCCACGGGCAGGCTGCCCATCGACAGCCGGCCGATGCGCAGGCGCTTGGTGGACACGGGCGTGAGGCCGACGGCGCGGCACATCTTGTCGACCTGGCTCGGCTTCGGGCCTTTCACGGCGAAGCGCAGCCGCCGCTCGTTTTGCCAGCTCACCTTGGTGGCGCCAGCGTTCAGCTGCGCCAGGCCATCCTCGGCGATCGCACCCGAGACCTCGACGATCAGCTCCTGCTCCACCTTGTCGCCCTCGTCGACCAGCTTGCGGGCCACGCGGATATCCTGCGTGAACACGAACAGCCCGCTGGCGGACGGATCGAGCGGCAGCGCCGGCGTGAGGTTGTGCAGGTGGCGCTTGAGGAAGCGTTCCTTGGCGGCCTGCTCGCTACGCGTATCGGCGCGCAGGCAGGACAGCGCGTCCGCGCCCGCCGGTTTGTTCAGCAGGATCGTGACCGGCGCGATTTCCAGCAAGGTGGCGTCCGGGGCCAGCGCGACCGTCTGGCCCGGCGCCACGCGGGCGCCCGGCTCCTCGACCACGGCACCGTCGACCAGCACGAAGCCGCCTTCGATGTACAGCTCGGCCTCGCGGCGCGAGCAGCCCTTCTCTTCCATTACCCGCTTGGACAGGCGGATCGTCTCGTCACTCATGCTCGGCTTCCGTGTAGAAACGATGACCCATCTCCTGCAAACCGACGGTCTCGAGCACTTCCTTCAACCGGTCGGCCGGCCGTTTGCGCGGCAGGTTCTTGTAGGTGGCGATGATCAGCTCGTTCTTCATCGAGTGTTCCCAGCCCACCAGTTCCGTCACGTTGACCTGGTAGCCATGCGCCTCCAGTTGCAGGCAGCGCAGCACGTTGGTGATCTGGCTGCCGAACTCGCGCGTGTGGATCGGGTGGCGCCAGATTTCCGTCAGCGCGCTCTTGCCCAGCGACTGGCCCTTGTTCTTGCGCAGTACGGAAGCAACCTCGGCCTGGCAGCACGGCACCAGCACGATGTGCTTCGCATGCTTCTTCAGCGCGAAGTCGATGGCGTCGTCGGTTGCGGTATTGCAGGCGTGCAGCGCCGTCACGATGTCGATCGTGGCCGGCAGTTCGGAGGACGTGGTCGACTCGGCCACCGACAGCGGCAGGAACGACATGCCAGGGAAATCGAACTTCGCGGCCAGCTCGCGCGAGCGCTGCACCAGCTCGTCGCGCGTCTCGATGCCGTAGATATGAGAGTCGCCACCCAACGCCTTGAAGAACAGGTCGTAGATGATGAAGCCCAGGTAGGACTTGCCGGCACCGTGGTCGACCAGCGACACGGCACCCTTTTCCTTCACCACGTCGTTCAGCAGCGGCTCGATGAACTGGTACAGGTGGTACACCTGCTTGAGCTTGCGCCGGCTGTCCTGGTTCAGCTTGCCGTCGCGCGTGAGGATGTGCAACTCCTGCAGCAGCGCGACGGACTGGCCCGGCCTGATTTCCGGGATATCCGTGACCGTCGTCGGCAGCGGCTGCTTGTCAAGCTTATTGCGCTTCATCGATCCACGCCTGCTGGATCGCTTCCAGGATCTTTTCGCCGCCCCGCTTGTGGTCGTCGTCGAAGCCTTCCAGCGTCACGACCCAGTTGTGCAGGTCGGTGAAGCGGATCTGCGTGGGATCCAGGTGCGGATACTTGTCATACAGCGCTTCCGCGATCGCCGTGATGTCCGTCCATTTCATCTCAGTGCCCACCCTCGCTGGCATGGTTGATGGTGTATTTCGGGATTTCGATGACGAGGTCTTCGTCCGCCACGATCGCCTGGCACGACAGGCGCGACTGCGCTTCCAGGCCCCAGGCCTTGTCCAGCAGGTCTTCTTCCGTCTCGGTCGCTTCGTTCAGCGAATCGAAGCCTTCGCGCACCACCACGTGGCAGGTGGTGCAGGCGCACGACTTCTCGCACGCGTGCTCGATGTGGATGTCGTTGTCGAGCAGGACGTCGCAGACGGACTTGCCCGGTTCCGTCTCGATGACGGCGCCCTCGGGGCACAGCTTGGCGTGGGGCAGGATGACGATTTGTGGCACTTGCTACCTCTGTAATATTTATTGGGTTACGCGACCCGCATTCAAGCGACTTGATCCAGGGATTTCCCGGCCAGTGCGCTGCGCACGCTGCGGTCCATGCGGCGCGAGGCGAATTCCTCGGTGCCGTGCGCCAGTTCCTCGACGGCCGCCTTCACGGCCAGGTGGTCCACCAGCCCGGCCGTGGATTGCGTGACGATGTCGCGCGTCTTGCTCATCAGCGCGTCGATCGCCACGCGCTCCTCTTCGGTCAGCAGGCTCGCATCTTCGTCCAGCGCCGCCTGGGTGGCCAGCAGGATGCGCTCGGCCTCCACCTGTTCCTCGCGCAGCGCGCGCGCCTTCATGTCGCTTTCCGCCGATGAGTACGAATCCTGCAGCATGCGCGCCACGTCGTCGTCACCGAGGCCGTACGAAGGCTTCACGGTGATCGATGCCTCGACGTTCGAGCGCAGCTCGCGCGCCGACACGGACAGCAGCCCGTCCGCATCGACCTGGTAAGTGATGCGGATGCGCGCCGCGCCGGCCGCCATCGGCGGAATGCCGCGCAGCTCGAAGCGCGCCAGCGAGCGGCAGTCGGACACCAGCTCGCGCTCGCCCTGCAGCACGTGCACGGCCAGGGCCGTCTGGCCATCCTTGAAGGTCGTGAATTCCTGGGCGCGCGCGCACGGGATCGTCGAGTTGCGGGGGATGATCTTCTCGACCAGGCCGCCCATCGTCTCGATGCCCAGCGACAGCGGGATCACGTCCAGCAGCAGCCAGTCGTCGCCCGGCGCGCGGTTACCCGCCAGCAGGTTCGCCTGGATGGCGGCGCCCAGCGCCACCACCTTGTCCGGGTCGATGTTCGCGTGCGGGATCGTATGGAAGAACTCGCCCACGGCGCGCTGCACGTGCGGCATGCGCGTGGCGCCGCCCACCATCACCACGCCATCGATATCGTCGGCATCCACGTTCGCGTCGCGCAGTGCCTTCTTCACGGCGTTGATGGTCTTCGCCACCAGGTGCTTCGTGATGTCATTGAACGTTTCGGCAGTGATGACCTGGTGCACGTTCTCGCCCGAGGACAGCGTGGCGTCGATCAGCACTTCGTTCTTGGTCGACAACAGTTCCTTCGCCTCGCGCGCCTTCACCATCAAGAGCGCGGTGTCCTGCTCGTTCAGCGGCGCCAGCTTTTCCTGCGCGTGGATCCAGCAGAACAGCCGGTGGTCGAAGTCGTCGCCGCCCAGCGCGGAGTCGCCGCCCGTGGCCAGCACCTCGAACACGCCCTTGGACAGCTTCAGGATCGAGATGTCGAACGTGCCGCCGCCCAGGTCGTAGACGGCGAACAAGCCCTCGGACCCATTGTCGAGGCCATACGCGATTGCCGCGGCGGTCGGCTCGGACAGCAGGCGCAGCACGTTCAGGCCGGCCAGCTGGGCCGCATCCTTCGTGGCCTGGCGCTGCGCGTCGTCGAAGTAGGCGGGCACGGTGATCACGGCACCCACCAGGTCGTCGCCCAGCGCATCCTCGGCGCGTTGGCGCAACGTGGCCAGGATTTGCGCCGACGTCTCGACCGGGCTCTTTACGCCGGCAACCGTCTTCAGTTGCACCATACCGGGGGCATCGACAAAGTCATACGGCAGGTTTTCCGCGTAAGCAATGTCCTTCAGCCCGCGCCCCATGAAGCGCTTGACGGAAACGATGGTGTTCTTCGGGTCCGTCGTCTGCGCCGCCTGTGCCTTGTAGCCGATGTGCGCGTGGCCGTTCGGCAGGTAGCGCACCACCGAAGGCAGCAGCGGGCGGCCATCCTCGTCGTTCAGGACTTCGGGAATCGAGGAGCGCACGGTGGCGACCAGCGAGTTCGTGGTGCCCAGGTCGATGCCGACCGCCAGGCGGTGCTGGTGCGGGGCCGTGGACATGCCCGGTTCGGAAATTTGCAGAAGTGCCATGTGAAACCTGTTCTTGTTGTGTGCGTGCCTGCCGGGGAGGTAGGTCGTGCGGCGCTACGCGTCCAGCGCGTCGAAGGCGAAGCGGACTTCCTCGCCGAATTTTTCCAGGAACATCAGGGCGCGCACGCCCTGGGCCGCGGCATGGAAGTCGCCGGCATCGAGGTGCACCTCGATATCCTTCAGCTGGCCCTTGCGGGCGGCACGCAACTGGTTGTCCAGCTGGTCGAGCAGTTCGGCGTTGCGCGATGCACGCGCCTCCGCCAGCTCCTCGCGCCATTCCATCTGCTGCATCAGGAATGCCATCGGCATCGCCGTGTTCGACTCGGTCTGCAGGTCGACGCCGTTCAGCTCGCACAGGTATTGCGCGCGCCGCTGCGGATTCTTCAGCGTCTGGTATGCCTCGTTGGCGCGGGTCGCCCATTGCATCGCCACGCGCCGCTCGGCATCGGTGGCCGTCACGAACTTGTCGGGGTGCACACGGCCCTGGACTTCGCGGTAGGCGGCGTCCAGCGCGGCCGTGTCGACGGCGAACTGCTGCGGCAGGTGGAATAACTCGAAGTGATTCTGCACGGTGGATGGCGTCAGACGCGGAAGCTTTCGCCGCAACCGCAGGCGTCTTTTTCGTTCGGGTTGTTGAACTTGAAGCCTTCGTTCAGGCCTTCGCGCGCGAAATCGAGTTCCGTGCCGTCGATGTACGGCATGCTCTTCGGGTCCACGAATACCTTCACGCCGTGCGATTCGAACACGGCGTCTTCCGGCGCCACTTCATCGACGTATTCCAGCTTGTAGGCCAGCCCCGAGCAGCCCGTCGTGCGCACGCCGAAGCGCAGGCCGATGCCCTTGCCGCGCCGTTCGATGTAGCGGGAGATGTGCTTTGCTGCCTTTTCGGTCAGGGTGACTGCCATGCGAATTCCTCCTTCACCGGAGCCCGCGCCGCGGGCTCCGTTCATGCTTCTTAAGCAGAGTGCTTAGCCTTGTAATCGTTCACTGCCGCCTTGATGGCGTCTTCCGCCAGGATCGAGCAGTGGATCTTCACCGGCGGCAGCGCCAGCTCTTCGGCGATCTGCGTGTTCTTGATCGCCAGCGCTTCGTCCAGCGACTTGCCCTTCACCCATTCGGTGACGAGCGAGCTGGAAGCGATGGCCGAGCCGCAGCCGTAGGTCTTGAATTTCGCGTCTTCGATCAGGCCGTTGGCGCCCACCTTGATCTGCAGCTTCATCACGTCGCCGCAGGCCGGCGCGCCGACCATGCCGGTGCCGACGGTGTCGTCGCCTTTTTCAAACGCGCCCACGTTGCGCGGGTTTTCGTAGTGGTCGAGTACTTTGTCCGAGTAAGCCATGATATTGCTCCCTGTGTTTTAAAGACCGACGCACGGCGCCGGCCGAATAACCCGCATGTCCGGTGTCCGACACCGGCTGATTAATTTAGTGGGCAGCCCACTGAATGCTGTTGATGTCGATGCCTTCCTTGAACATGTCCCACAGCGGCGACAGTTCGCGCAGCTTGCCCACCTTCGACTTCATCAGTTCCACGGCGAAGTCGATGTCCTGTTCCGTCGTGAAGCGGCCGATCGTGAAGCGGATCGAGCTGTGCGCCAGTTCGTCGCTGCGGCCCAGCGCGCGCAGCACGTACGAAGGCTCCAGGCTGGCCGAGGTGCAGGCCGAACCGGACGACACGGCCAGGTCCTTCACGGCCATGATCAGCGACTCGCCTTCCACGTAGTTGAACGACACGTTCAGGTTGTGCGGCACGCGGTGGTCCATGTCGCCGTTGATGTAGACCTCTTCGATCTCCTGCAGGCCCTTGGCCAGGCGGTCGCGCAGCGCCTTGATGCGGGCGATCTCTTCATCCATCTCCACCTTGGCCAGGCGGAACGCTTCACCCATGCCCACGATCTGGTGCACCGGCAGGGTGCCCGAACGCAGGCCGCGCTCGTGGCCGCCACCGTGCATCTGCGCCTCGATGCGCACGCGCGGCTTGCGGCACACGTACAGCGCGCCGATGCCTTTCGGACCATAAGTCTTGTGGGCGGTGAACGTCATCAGGTCGACCTTCAGCGCCTGCACGTCGATGGCCACCTTGCCGGTCGCCTGGGCGGCGTCGCAGTGGAAAATGATGCCCTTGCTGCGGCAGAAGGCGGCGATCTCGCCGACCGGCTGGATCACGCCGATCTCGTTATTGACCAGCATGACGGAGACCAGGATCGTATCCGGGCGCACGGCCGCGGCCAGCTGCTCGACGGTGATCAGGCCGTTGTCCTGCGGGTCCAGGTACGTCGCTTCGAAACCCTGGCGCTCCAGTTCGCGCACGGTGTCCAGCACGGCCTTGTGCTCGGTCTTTACCGTGATGATGTGCTTGCCGCGGGTCTTGTAGAACTGCGCCGCGC